>JAYTNB010000034.1:0-5573 GCA_043748495.1 bacterium
CACACATTTAAAAAGAGCCGTAAGGCTCTTTTTAAATGTGTGCTTGAGAGAAAGTGAACAATTTCACTTTCGTGGCAGATCTTGAAGATCCTTGAGTATATTTTTAAACGTGTACTCACGTGTAAAAATACGAAAGGTGTACAGGGTCTGTAGGACCCTAGGCTGCCTTTATGTGTGCTTGAGAGAAAGTGAACAATTTCACTTTCGTGGCAGAGCATCCTGACTACAGGGTTTATAAAATGAAAATCTATATCTTTCAAACACCAAAAAACCGCCTTAGGCGGTTTTGTCTTATATAGATTTAATCTTTACTTTTGTTTCTCTATTTTTATCTATCTTTGGCATTTTGACTATCAATAAGCCGTGCTTTTCTATGGCTTCACATTGGTCTGGGTCGATTTCATCTGGAAGGTCTATTTTTCGAGCAAAAGAACCCCAGTACAGTTCTTGTATAAAAAAGTTAATAGATGATCCAGATCGTGTGTCTTCACGTTTACCGCGGATTGTTATACTATCACGAGTTATGTTGATAGATAAATTTTCAGGAGAAACGCCAGCAACCATTGTCTGAACAATTATTTCATTTGGAGTGTCGTATAAATCGCAAGTAAGTTCGGCTTCTTCGTCCCAGTTATTTTCTGAAATTTCATTGTGATTATGAGTAGATGGGTTGTCTTTTTCTATGATATTTAACTTTTTACTGTTTCCATATATAGCTTCGACATCGCTCTCGTCTTCGTCGCTCATTTTCATACTACCAGTTATTCTTTCAAAAAAAGATTTTTTATTTGACATATATTTTTTATAATAAAGATTAAGATCCTATGCGTTTTAATTTTTCAAAAATTAAAATATTTATAATCGCGACAATCCAAAGAAAACCAAAAACAGAAAGAAAGTTTTTGCCGCTTACATCCATTATAAAAAAATTAAAGACACTATGCAATACTATCGCAGCAGTTATTCCAAAAAATAAATAAAGAGCACGATTTTTATTTAGATAAACAGATAGAGCGATGGCACTACCGATCATCGAGCTCGCTATCGCGTGTAAAAGAGTTGACCCAAGGAATCGCAAATTACCAGTAAATAAACTAACGATAGTTCCTACGCCTAGTTCTGGTTTAAGCAAATAAAGCACATTCTCAAGAGCAGCAAAACCGAGAGCAACAGCGATGAGATACATCGGATAATCGATAGGCTCGTCGATAGAACTATGTCCATACATAATAACAGCGAAACCAGCTAGCTTCAAAAGTTCTTCGATTGCAGCCCAGATTATTATTTGAGCTGTTCCTTGTATCCCTAGATTGAATGTAAATCGCTCTAAGGCAATAGCAAAAAATACCAACAGGGATCCAGTAATAAAAGACATTACAATAAGCCCCAATGGCTCATGATTCTCGTCTTCTTGATGTATCCAAAACCACAACCATCCAATAGCTGGTAGTGCACCACCGAGGATTGCGTAAACTATAGTTTGTATTTCAAATTGCATATTATTTATTTTGTGGCCATTTCTGGACCATTAAAATACTGTTGTCGTTTTTCCATGTTTGCCATATCTCTTCTGTGACAAATGGCATAAAAGGATGCAAGATTATTAAAATCTTTTCTAGAGTGTGAAGCAGGAATTGCTGACGAGAAATTTTGTTTTCATCGTTATTATCTTCAAATATTTTTTTACTTTCTTCGAGTATCGTACTTGCATAAGTATCCCAAATATAATGATATGTTTTCTCAGCAGCAATGTAGAATTTGAATTCATCCATCTCTTTGGTTAATTCATTTATCAGTTCATCTCTTTCTTTTATCAAGTTTTTATCACTTCCAGAATAATTTATAAAATCATAATCTATTTTGATATCTTCTGTTGAACTTAAAACAAATCGAGTTATGTTCCAGAGCTTGTTAGCAAAGTTCTTATAAGCTCGTATTTTGTCTTCAGAAAGTGCAAGGGAAGTTCCAGGAGTATTTCCAACTATCAAACCAATTCTAAATGCATCGGTACCATATTTAGCTGTTAAGTCTAATGGACTGATAACATTACCTTTACTTTTACTCATCTTCTTACCTTTTGCATCGAGTACTAGTCCATGCAAGTAAACAGTTTTGAAGGGGAGTTCTCCTGTAACATAAAGTCCGAGCATAATCATACGAGAAACCCAAAAGAAAATAATTTCTCCGGCTGTCTCCATAACATCGGTCGGATAATAATTTTTAAAGTCTGGATTATCCGGAAAGCCAAGAGTCGCATAAGGCCACTGACCAGACGAGAACCAAGTATCAAAAGTGTCTACATCTGCTCTTGTTTCTTCGCCACATTTTTTACAAGTTTTTATGGTATTGTCTAGGTCTACATAGCCTGTATCACAACTGTCACATATTTGCGCTGGTATCGGTATACCCCAAACAATCTGACGAGAGATATTCCAATCCATTATATTTTCAAGCCAAGTAACGCTTACTTTCTTGTAATGCTCAGGTATGTATTTTATTTCATCAGCGTTTATTTTCTCGAGAGTTTTTTCTGCTAATGGCTTCATATTTATAAACCACTGACTTTTTATTTGTGGTTCTATGATTGTATTGCATTTATAACAAGTTCGGACTACGTGCTTATAGTTCTCATCGATTCTATCCACAAGTCCTTTTGATTGCAGTTTCTCTATTATAAGAGGTCGGGCTTTATTTATATGTAAACCTGCGAATTCACCTGCTATATTTAATAATTTACCATTATCATCTATTACTTGTTCGTGGTCCAAGTTGTATCTCTGAGCGATTTCAAAGTCTGTTTGATCGTGGTTCGGAGTAATAGTCATAACTCCAGTCCCAAATTCCATATCGACACTTTCATCTTTGATAACAGTTGTCGTAATAGGACCATTGATCCATTCCAATTCTAATTTTTGTCCATGTTCGTATTGATTATAGCGAGTATCATTTGGGTGCATGACAACGTATTTGTCACCGAACTTTGTTTCAGGACGAGATGTAGCTATTATGAATGGTCCGTATTTTAAATAATAAAATGGTTCTATTCTTTCTTCATCTAGTATTTCCAAATTAGAAAATGATGTTTGATGTTTACTACACCAAGACACTATTTTTTTACCACGATAAAGCAGACCATCGTTTTCTAGTTTTTTAAACGTACTGTAAACTGTTTTAATTATATTGTCATTGAGAGTAAATTGTTCGCGTGACCAATCACAAGAAGCACCCATATCACGGATCTGTGATTGGATATTTACAGAATTAGTTTTTGTGAAATCTAAAATTTCTTTGTATAAATCATTTCGATCCATACCAAAACGAGAGCGTCCTTCTTTTTCTAATTTTTTTTCATAAACAACTTGAGTTTCAAAACCAGCATGGTCGAGTCCCGGTAACCAAAGTGCTTTATATCCTTGCATGCGTTTATAACGAGTGATAATGTCCTCGATAGTCATAACTAGTCCGTGTCCTGCGTGTAGATTTCCATTGGCATTCGCTGGAGGCATGATGATAGTAAAGGGAAGTGCGTCACCTTTAGTATGACCTTTCGCGACACATACATCTGGGTTAAAAAGACCACTTTGTTCCCAAAGTTCATAAATCCTTTTTTCAGTTTCATTTGCGTCGTAGGGTTTTAGAAACTTCTTATCAATATTTGGTTCTTTGTATTCAGGCATGTATAAAATATAACATTTTAAAAGGGTTTTTACAAAAAGATAACCTATTGACATTATAACGAATTAATGATACCTTGTAATTAAATTTGTTTAAATCCTCAGTTACAAAACCCCACGAAAAAGGCGTGGAAAACTAGCATTAGCTGGTCTGAGATTAATGATATGAAAAATAAAAATACTTCTGCTCCAAGTTCTTTTTTTAATTTAGAATTATTTGGCTATTTGTTTATGGTTATTGGTTTAATTGGTGTGATTTTAAAGTTAATGCCTATTAGCTTATATCAAGATAACGAAACACAATGCGTTTTTCTTGCCATACTGACTTTTGGCTGTGCTATTGTTTCAATGGAAGAAACTATTATCTTTTTTGTACCAAAAATGTTATTAGAAACAACCAGGTTTAGTTTCAAGGCATTATGGATAGAACCTGTAATTTTTCTGTTCGTTACGATTATGTTCATGGCCCAAGCTTACGGCGTAAATTTGTTTAGTAATATTGTGATATTTTTAATAAAACATCTGACCTCTGGTTGATGTTTTTTTTGTTTTTACAAAGACAAATTACCTTGCGCTGTGACTTTTTGTGTGGTTGTTTGTGGGTTAAAAAAGGCGGCCATCGCTATCATTAATGCATTGTCGCCGGTGATTTGTTGCACTGGTTCGTAGATTGTTACATTAGATTCACCACACTTCTGTAAAAGTTCTGAACGCAAATGTTTATTGGCGCTGACTCCACCACCGAGCAGTAAATGAGTTGATCCATTTTCATTTATAGCATGCATAGTTTTAGCAACGAGGACATCGATCGCAGCATCTTCGAAAGCAGTTGCTATATTTACCTTGTCCGCTTCATTTTTTATTTTATTGTCGCGGATATAGTACAACACTGCAGTCTTTAATCCTGAAAATGAAAAGTTGTAATCGCGGGAATGCATCATCGGGCGGGGGAATTTTATTTGTGAAGCGGAGTTCGTTCTTCCGATTTCTGCCAGCTTCGAAATCTGTGGTCCGCCTGGATAAGGCAGTTCGAGCATGCGCGCTACCTTGTCATAAGCTTCGCCGACGGCATCATCGACAGTTTGTCCGATAATCTCGTATTGGTTTTTATTTTCTATTTTTACTATTTGTGTATGACCGCCAGAAACCAAAAGACTAATTGCACTTTCTGGCATTTCTTTTAAAACTATTTTTTTACTTTTTTCGTAGACTGGCAATAAACTCGAAACTAAATGACCTTCCATGTGATTGACCGGTAGAAGTGGTATATCCCAGATATATGAAAGCGCTTGCGCAAAATTGACTCCAACCCAGAGTGCTGGTTCGAGCCCTGGACCATAAGTCACAGCGATGTTGTCTATGTCTGGTTTTTCTAATAATGGCCCATTTAAAATTAAATCACACAATTCCTGTTCGTGGTTTAAAATTTCTTTTAATTTTTCAATTTGTTCTTTACTAAAACTATCTTTACTTTCAAAATAATTATTACTTTCTTTTAAAACTTGGACTAAAATCGGGTAAATGTTTTTGACATGTTCGCGTTTAGCCATAGCAGGGTAGACACCACCGTATTGTGCATGGAGTGCTATCTGGGATGCTATTTCATCGGCTTGTATCTCTATATTTATTTGGTTATTTTCTTGATTCATCTCGACAATACACAAAGCTGTCTCGTCGCAAGAAGTTTCTATAGCAAGTATTTTCATTTTATGAGTGTATCAAAAAAAAGTCTTTTTGACTATATTTACTTTCTATGCTATTGTTCTTAAAAGAAAATTAAACTAAACTTAAAATATGAAAACAATCATAACAATCACAGGAAATTTAGGGTCAGGTAAATCAACAGCTGGTAAAGCTGTTGCTTCATTACTTTCGTATACTCATAAATCAACTGGAGAT
>JAYTNB010000035.1:0-8646 GCA_043748495.1 bacterium
TTTTTATTGCACTATTTAATCTACCCAGAGTATATTATACTAAATAAAAACTGTTATATCTTGAAGTCCTCATTGTACAAAATAATGGGGACTTTTTTATTTACGATATTTCTTTGTTCTCCATTTATCAGCGATTTTTACACGAGTGAGTTGTCTTTCTAATTCTGTAGCAAAATGTTCAAAGTCAACAACTTCATTATTGTCTCTTTGTTTCTTAAGTTCTTCTGCTTTTTCTAAAGATTTATTTATTTCATCATCAGTCAAACTTGAAATGTGTTCTGCGAAATCTGCCAAAATAGCAACAACGGTATTACCTTTCTCGTCTTTTTTAATTTCAGCAAATCCTCCCACAACAGCGTATGGTATATCTTCATTGTTTTTATGCGCCACGATATCCCCACTAGCGAGACTAGCAATCAGTGGTATATGATCCGGGAGTATTGTTATCTCGCCGTTTGTGGTTGGTATGGTTACACCTTCAACTTGTTCTTCACTTACAAGTTCTTCTGGTGTTATGATTTTAAGATTTAATAATTTCATTTTAAATTAAAGAGCCCCTTTCATATAAAATTCATTCTCGGCCTTGTCATCGTGTTTTCCTTCAAGTATCTCTTTACATGAACGGATAGTATCAGAGAGTGGTACATATGCACCTTCTGCTCCTGTAAACTGTTCTGCCACAAAGAATGGTTGTGAGAGGAATTTTTGGATTTTACGAGCACGAACAACGAGGGCTTTATCAGCTTCTGACAATTCTTCCATACCCAAGATAGCGATGATGTCTTGGAGATCTTTATAGCGTTGCAAGACACGTTGGACTTCACGAGCGACTTCATAGTGTTCTTTACCTACGATATTTGGGTCGAGAATCGTTGAAGATGAGTCTAGTGGATCAACAGCTGGATAAATACCTATTTCAGAAAGTGAACGATTAAGAACTACAGTAGAGTCTAGGTGAGAGAAAGTTGTAGCTGGTGCTGGATCTGTTAAGTCATCGGCTGGTACATAAACTGCTTGAACAGAAGTAACAGAACCTTTGTCTGTACTTGTAATACGCTCTTGCATATTTCCCATTTCTGACGCTAGAGTTGGTTGATAACCTACAGCACTTGGTATACGTCCGAGCAATGCTGACACTTCAGATCCTGCTTGTGTAAAACGAAAGATATTGTCGATAAAGAAAAGGACATCTTTACCTTCTTGGTCGCGGAAGTATTCAGCCATTGTGAGTCCTGAAAGAGCAACACGTAGTCTCACTCCTGGTGGTTCATTCATTTGTCCAAAAACCATGGCTACTTTTGGTAGAACTCCAGATTCTTTCATTTCATGATAGAGGTCATTTCCTTCACGAGTACGCTCTCCGACACCAGCAAAAACAGAGTAACCTCCATGATTTGATGCTATGTTGTGAATCAACTCTTGGATAACAACTGTTTTACCGACTCCAGCACCTCCAAATAGACCAACTTTTCCACCTTTTAGAACTGGACAAATAAGATCGATAACCTTGATACCAGTTTCTAGTATTTCAACTTTTGTAGCTTGGGAAACGTATGAAGGAGCCTCGCGATGTATAGAAGATCGAGTTTTTGTAGCAACCTCTTTTCCGTCATCTATAACATCACCTAGGACATTAAAAATACGACCGAGGGTATCTGTACCGACAGGAACAGATATAGGCGCTCCAGTATCAGTAACTTCCATTCCACGAGCGAGACCGTCTGTAGTATCCATCGCAATAGAACGTATAACATTACCACCGATGTGCTGTTCGACTTCTAAAACAACCAATTTGTCACCGTTCATAACAGTAAGCGCATTGTAAATAGCTGGTAAGTTTTCTTCAAACTCTACATCAACGACCGGCCCGATAATTTTTTTTATTTTTCCTTTCATATTTTTTAATAAACTTTAATAATAAATTTAATTTATACTTGCCATACCGGCACTAATTTCTGATATCTCTTGGGTTATTCCTGCCTGACGAGCTTTGTTAAAAGCTAATGTTAAATCGTCAACCATCTCTCCAGCAGCTTCGTTTGCATTCTTCATCGCGACCATTCTAGCAGATTGTTCAGATGCATTTGATTCAAGTATCATCTGATAAACTTGCATTCTCACTAATTTATCAGCCAAGCTTTCAATTAAAATATCTATTTTACCTTCAAACGAATACTGGATATTTTCTTTTTTTAAAACCTGCTGTTCGCTATTTTTACCTAAACTCTCAATTATCTCTTTTACCTCTTCTTTGTTTATTGGTAATAATTGTCGAATGTTTGCTTTTTGAGTCAGAGCAGATATAAAATCAGTATATATTACTTTTACATTTCTATAGGTACCTTCTTTGTATTTAAGTGTGGCGAGTTCAGAAAGCGCTCGAACATCAGATAGTTTAGTATTGTCTGGTATCTCTATGAAAGAAGCGATTATATTTTGTCCTATTCTGCGCATCGCATTATCCCCCTTTTTACCTACAGATATAATTTCACAGTCTACCTCATTTTCTTTGAGTATAGAAAGTGCCTTTTTTATAGTTTGTGAATTATAAGAACCACACAGACCACGATTCGAGGTTATCAAAACTACGAGAGTTTTTTTATTGTTTTTATTCTCTACAAAAAATGGATGGTTAATCTCTTCTAGGTTGCTAGATAGAGAATTTAAAAGATCCCATGAATATGTCGCATAGAGTCGAGAAGAAAGCGTTGCATTTACTGCACGTTTCATCTTTGAAGCCGCCACGAGTTCCATCGCTTTTGTGATCTTCTTCGTGTTCTTCACACTCTTTATTCTGCTTTTTATTAATTTTTGATTAGACATAAACTACGAGTTCCTTACAATTTTTATTTATTATGCAGTAAATTTTTTTACAAAATCTTCGATTGCTTTTTTAATTGAATTTTCTGATTCGTCAGTCCACATTTTTTTCTCAGAAACATCAGTATAGAAATCTTTTGCATTTTGTTCAGTATAATCAGCGAGCTCTTCTTCGAATTGCTTGATTTTGTCTACCGGGACAGTATCCATATATCCTTTCACAAGCGCATAAAGAGTCACTATTTGTTTTGTTGTATCAACTGGAGAGTATTGAGGCTGTTTGAGGACTTCTACCGCTCTTTTACCACGTTCTAATTGACGCTTAGTTGATTCATCGAGATCTGAACCGAATTGAGAAAATGCTTCGAGTTCGCGGAATTGTGCGAGATCGAGCTTGAGAGTTCCAGCCACTTTCTTCATGGCTTTAATCTGAGCACTACCTCCAACACGTGACACACTGTTTCCGACGTTTACCGCAGGACGGATACCTTTGTAGAACAAATCAGTTTCAAGAAATATTTGACCGTCTGTAATAGAGATAACGTTTGTTGGAATGTACGCAGAGATATCACCACCTTGAGTTTCGATAATTGGAAATGCAGTGATAGAACCACCTCCGTAATCTTTGTTTCTTCGACATGCACGTTCAAGCAAACGTGAGTGCAAATAGAAAACATCACCAGGATATGCTTCACGCCCTGGTGGACGACGAAGTAGAAGTGAAATCTCACGGTATGCTACAGCGTGTTTTGAAAGATCGTCATAAATGATAAGCACATCTTTTCCTTGATCCATAAAGTATTCAGCGATAGATACTCCAGTATAAGGAGCGATGTATGAGAGAGCTGCTGCTTCAGAACTACCCGCAGAAACTATAACCGTATAGTCCATAGCTCCACCTTCTTCAAGTCTGGTTTGTAGTTTTCTTAATTTCGAATCTTTTTGACCGATAGATACATAAACACAAATCATGTTTTGTCCTTTTTGATTCAAAATCGCATCAATTGCAATCGCAGTTTTACCTGTTTGACGATCACCAATGATAAGCTCACGTTGTCCGCGACCGACTGGGATAATAGCATCGATAGCTTTGATACCTGTTTGTACTGGTTGATCAACACTTTGACGAGACATAACTCCACTTGCAACACGTTCAATAGGATTGAATTGTTTCGCTACTATTTTGCCTTTGCCATCAATTGGCTCTCCTAGAGCATTTAACACACGACCAATCTGATTATCTGAAACTGGTACAGACAGTATTTCTCCTGTAGATTTAACTTCATCACCTTCTTTAATCTTTGAGAATTCTCCGAGAATGATTATACCAACTGAATCTTCATCTAGGTTCAAAGCAACACCCTTTGCTCCTGACGCAAATAAAACCATTTCTGATGCTTTTAAATCAGAAAGACCTGAGACTTTTGCAATACCATCAGATACTTCCATAACATAACCAACTTTTTCAGCTTTTACTTCTATGCTGAATTTTTCAAGATGTTTTTTTAAATTTTCTATAATGTCATTTTTAATCATATTATATTTGAGAAATTAAATAATTTTGTAATTGGTGCAATCTTGTTGATAGTGTCAGGTTTATAACTTCATCAGCCACTTGTATCTTTATACCTCCTAGATGTTTTTTATTTTCCACAACTTCAAGGTGAATCTTGTTTACATTGTATCGCTTTTTTAATTCATCCTCTAGCATGTCAGATGTTTCTTTTGATAAAGGATGAGGTGTTTCTATATGAGCTCGAATGACACCTTCTTTCTTGTCTATTATCTTTTGGAGATGAGACAATACTTCCGGAGCTTTACCCATGATATTTCTTTCCATGAGAAAGTCTGTTGTACTAGAAAGGATACTATCTAAATTCTTCCCTTCCATTTCCAAAGAAGCTTCATAGACAGCTTGGGCTATTTTTTTTGTAGATATATTTAACATATTATTTAAGCTTCTTTTATGTGCTTGAGTTGTTTATTAGTAAAAGAATTGTCCACATCATCTTCGAGAAGTTTTTCTGTAGCTCTAACAACCAGAGAAACAACCTCTAGTTTCGCCTCATCTAGAATACGAGCCTTTTCTGACTCAAGAATCTTTTTTGTATTATCGAGCATCGATTGTACTTCTATCTTTGCTTCGTCGAGCATTTTTTGTTTTTTTATCTCAGCGTCTTCCTTAGCTTCTTTCCAGATTTCATGACCTTCGACACGTACTCTCGCTAAAATTTCTTCAGATTCTTTTTGAGTTAGTTCGAGAACATTTTCATTATGTTTAGCATCTGTGATACCTTTTTCAATTCGTTCTGTTCTCTCTTTCATAACTTTCTTAAGAGGTTTTAGAGCAAATAAATAAAAAATAGCTAAAACAACTCCGAAATTTATCGCTTGAGCGATGATTATTTTCCAGTCTATGTGAAATGTTTCGATAAATGAATCCATAAATAATTTGTTTAATGATAATTTTTTTGATACCTAATTTCTAGCAACTAGAGATAGAGTTCTAATTACTAGTGTTAGATATCAACTTTTACTTAATTGAAAAAGCGATAACGAGTGCGTAAATCGCGATTGCTTCCGCAAATGCTGATGCGATAAGCATAGGTACGAAAACCTTACTTGAAGCTTCTGGATTACGTCCAATTGCTTCCATGGCTTTACTACCAATCATACCGATAGCAAGAGCTGGTGCTATTGATCCAAGACCGATAGCTATTGCTTTTGCGAGTGTTGCTGTTTCCATAATAATTATAAATATTAACTAATAATAATTTCCGACTTTTGTATTCAGGAAATTTTTATTGAAAACATAATCAAATATCTTTTCAATAAAAATTTCCCGATATACTTTAAACTGTTTTTAATTCTAAATTCTTATCTTCATTGTGTTCTTCGTGTTTCTTATCGTCGTGATCATGATCGTGTGATGCAATCGTATAGTAAACAAGAGTTAGTATAGCAAATATGAAAGCCTGTATAACTCCAACAAAAACTTCTAAAATTATAAATGGTGTTGGTAGTAAATAAGCGATAATTGCTCCCATTGATGCAAGTAGAACTTCTCCTGCAAAAACGTTACCGAAAAGACGAAAAGATAGAGACGCGATCTTAGCGAATTCACCTATTAATTCAAGGAAACCAACAGCAAACATAATAGGAGCGGTCATCAGGATTGTTGGTTCTTTCTTTATTTTTCTAAATATACTACCTAACGCTTTTAGATTAACATATTTATTTATTGTTTTCCAAAGTCCAATTGAGAAAATACCAAAAAGATTTGCTCCTAGAACTGAAAGAATGGCAAGTGGTAATGTACCGTTTATGTCTGCAGTACCACTACGAATTAGAGGTATGAAAACTTTACCGTGATCAGTCATTTCTATTAGACCGAAACCACCAAATGGCATTATTCCCATCCAATTATTAAGTAGAACTATAAAAAATACTGTAAAAACTATCGGGAATGCTTTATCTGTTGTTTTTCTATCACCTGTGATTTGATCAGCAAGTTTTTCTGCGCCTTCAATGATAAATTCAAATAAATTTTGAATACCTGTTGGTATTTGTTTTATAGATGATCGAATTACGATTGATATTATGGTGATCATAAAAACAACTATCCAACTAGTGAAAAGGGCGTTTGTAACAGTAAAAGAACCAATATGAAAAATAGGCTCAGCATATAGTGTCGGAACGTGAGCTACAGGAGCTTCTTCTTGATATATTGTTGTATCAGTATTTAATTCGTTGTTATTTGATGTCATAATTTATTTAATTTCTTTCTTGTCTATTTCTTCGTTTTTTAATTTATCTAAATATTCTTTTATACATTTCCATATACTCATGATTGATACTCCAAAAGCAACTAGAGTGAGTCCTAAGAATATCCAAGGTGTTGTCTGATATCTATTGTCTAGATATTTTCCAATAGGAAGCGCAACTATTATAGGGACAGCTATCGCTGTCGATACTTTTGCAAAAACTATTATACCTGGTTTCCACCAATCATTTTTATTTTCCATTTTATTTATATTAGAACCAGTGCGTGTGGAAAGAATCGAACTTTCGGCCTCTGTCTTATCAGGACAGCGTTCTACCACTGAACTACACACGCGTGGGGATTTCTCCGTATAACCATAACTACACACAAAGCACATGCAAACGTACACAATAAATTAATTACACACGCATGGGATTTATCCGTATAACCATAACTACACACAACGCATGGGATTTCTCCGTACAGACATTGATTCAAATTTAAAGAACAGGGATATTGTAACAGAAAAAACTCAAATTTGCAAACAAAAATCCCCTACTTTCGTAAGGGGTTTTTGAGCATAACAATATATGTTATCTGTTTCCGCGGAATCCTCCTCCACCTTGTGGACGTTCTTCCATAGGGCGAGCTTCGTTTACAGTAAGATTGCGACCATCGAAATCTTTACCATCGAACATACTAACTGCATTTGTTGCATCAGCATCGTTTTCGAATTCAACGAAACCAAAACCTTTTGAACGACCAGTCATTTTATCCATGATGATAGTTGCTGAAGAAACAGCACCTGCACCACTAAAATGAGCTTTTAGTTCATCGTTAGTTGTTTTATAAGGAAGACCACCAACGTATAACTTTTTTGCCATATATGACACTATGCTTCTTGTAGTAATACTTTCATACACACTACTTGAAGGAAACTAATTTATAAATGTAATACAAATGCCTATTTTCACAGACTTTAACTACTTTGACTAGTATAACACATATATTTTAAAACACAATAAAAAAAGACCTAGCATGTAATGCGAGGCCTTTTTGAATCATTTTCTAATCAAAATATTTTATTTTTTCATATTCTTTCTTATTTTTTTTACTTTGTTTTTTTCTCTTTCTCTGATTTTAACCAATTCTTTGTAGTGATATGCCCATGTGTTTATGTCTGGTTCATAGGAAACGTCAATTTCTAACGGTAAGGTGTCATTGAGTATGTCTTGATGAGAGAACATTTTATTGTAATTCATTCCAATTAAAAATTCCAAACCTCCAAACATTCCTGGCAAGATAACAATGATTACAAATTCAATTGTTTGTGAATCAAGGTCATAGTGACCACAGAGTTCGTTGTGTGTCTCATAGAAATTTTCATCCCCTTTCAATAAAACTGAAATATTTTGATCTATTCCTTTAAAAAGTTCTTTCCATTCTTGTAGATGTTTATCGTCAAAATTTTCTGCTCCTTTTTTGGCAGTTACAGGCTTAGGTATCTTTCCCATATTTTTTTTGTTTAATTTTTTTTCTTACTTTAACACACAACAAAAATAAAGCAAATTACTCCTCCTCTGCATCCCCCACTTGCCCGCTTGCAAGAGCGTCGATTATTTTAGAAATGTTACCTTCCATAATTCCAGGGATATTTGACCATGAAGTTTTTATACGGTGGTCAGTGACACGGTCTTGTGGAAAATTATAAGTTCGGATTTTTTCACTGCGGTCACTTGTACCGATTTGCTCTTTACGATCAGCAGAATACTTTTTAGCTTCCTCTTCATCTTGTTGCATTTGGATTTTAGATATCAAAATAGCCATAGCAGTCTCGCGGTTACCTAATTGTGTACGTTCAGATGTCGAACGTACGTCGATACCTGTTGGTTTATGGATTATACGGACTGCTGTTTCAACTTTGTTGACGTTTTGTCCACCAGCACCACCACTTCGTGAGTATTCTAGTTCAATATCGGCTGGATTTATAACTATTTTTGTTTTTTTATAGATAGGAAGAACTGCAACTGATGCTGTCGAGGTATGGATACGGCCGTTTTTTT
>JAYTNB010000036.1:0-11574 GCA_043748495.1 bacterium
AGATGATGGCTCAAACAAAAGGAGATAAATTTATTGAAAATCATTTAGGCTGGGCATCTTCTGATAGAGAAAGTTCTAACCAAACGAGCAAATTTTCTGCTATATTTGCAACTCTTGCTGTTGTAATGGAAGCATTTATGATTTATGATGGCAATGGTCAGGCACCTTTCGGAGTAGGTATCACTGCGGTGAGTGGTTTGGCATCAGTATTTACTGGTATTTCTGCAATTAAAGAAAAAATAAGTGCTAAAAAATATGAAAAAGAAGCTAAAAAAATGGATCTAAAAATGAAAATGACGGATACACCAAAAGAAATAACAAATTAAAATACAAAAACCCGAAGATAATAAAATCTCCAGAAGCCTTGCTTCTGGAGATTTTATTTGATAATATTTAACTATGGGAACTCGTAAAAATCCACTTGTAAATTCAGAGTACTACCATATTTATAATCGTGGTAATTCCAAGATGGAAATCTTTAAAACGGAAGATGACTATAATCGTTTTATTAAAATGCTCTTTCTTTGTAACTCGGAAAAGAAAATAAATTTTAGAACTGATATTGTCGAGAAAAATATAGATGCTTGGGATTTTGAAGTGGGTGAATCTATTGTTTCTATTGGAGCATGGGTTCTGATGCCTAATCATTTCCACTTGTACATTACGGGCTCCAGAAGCAAGGCTTCTGGAGAAAAAGAAGATAATATAAGTATATTTATGCAGAAATTGAGTACTGCGTATGCGAAGTATTTTAATGCGAAATACAAAAGAACTGGTTCCTTATTTGAAGGTAAATTTAAAGCAACTTTAATTAAAGATGAAATTCAGGCAAAATATCTTTTTTCATATATTCATTTGAATCCTGTAAAATTAATTGATCCAAAATGGAAAACAGAAGGAATAAAAAGTAAAAAAGAAACTTTAGATTTTTTAAATAAATATCAATGGAGTAGTTACTTAGATTTTAAAGAAAAAGATCGAATAGAATCGATTGTCTTAAATAGAACAGATTTTTTAAACTTTTTTCCTAATTCTGAATTAGTCGATAATGAAATAATGGAATGGTTCTCCAGAAGCCTTGCTTCTGGAGAGATTACAGAAAATCAAATTTTTGATTTAAAAAAAAGAATGAATCAACATAATCCAGAAAAATATCATAATGAAATAGATTGGGGTAAATCAGTTGGTAAAGAATTTAAATAAAATGTCTGTAATCATAAAAACAAAAGAACAAATAGAGATACTGCGAGAGGGTGGGAAAAGACTCGCTATTGTGCTCGACAAAGTTGCAAAAAAAGTTGCACCGGGTATTTCTACTTTGGAGCTCGATGCCTATGCCTATGATCTAATAAAAGAATACGGTGACGAACCAGCTTTTCTTAATTATAAACCCGAAGGTCATGGTAAGGCTTTTCCAGCGTCACTTTGTACATCTATTAACAATGAAGTTGTACATGGGATACCCAACAGTCGTATCTTAAAAGAAGGTGATATTATTTCTATCGATTTAGGTCTTAAACACAAAGGCCTCTTTACTGATCATGCCCGAACTGTCGCTGTGGGGGAAATTACTAAAAAAGTCCAAGAGCTTTTAGATATAACACAAAAATCTTTGGATCTGGGTATAGAACAAGCCATTGTGGGTAACACTGTTGGCGATATAGGCTATGCGATAGAAAAGTTTAATAAAAATAAATACGGTATTGTGCGAGAACTTTCAGGTCATGGTGTCGGTGTTAAAATCCACGAGGACCCATACATACCAAACTTTGGTAAAGCGGGTAAAGGTCAAAAGTTGATAGCAGGTATGGTTATAGCGATAGAGCCGATGTTTAACTTAGGGAGGGCTTCTATCCAAACAGATAGCGATGGTTATACTATAAAAACTGTTGATGGTACAAAAAGTGCTCATTTCGAACATACTGTTTTGATAACAGATGAGGGTCCTGAGATTCTGACTACTTTTTAATATTTACTTTTGCTAACTATTTTCTTTTCTAGATGATATAATAATTATCATGGCTGTTGAAAATTTTAATTTACAAAGTGCGCCCGTTTTTAAAACTCCTCAAGAAGAGCTCGAGTATTTACGTGCACACATAAAAGAAAAAGAAGATGCTCTACAAGAAAAAGGTCAAGAATACTCAAAAGAAAAATTGGCGACTGAAGTTATTCATGATTATAAAAAATATGAAGTAAATGATGTAGTTCATAAAGATTTGGCTATGTCACAACAAGAGACAGACAAATTAGTTTTACGTCTAAGGCCCGAAAGTCACGATAGTAAAATGGAAGAGATGCTCGGTATCCTTTTAGACAAAGGTATTTCAAATGCATTGCAGGTTATAGCTCGGATGAATAATCCACATCTAGACGACGACTTTCACCGTTTCTTGGTTCAGTATTTATACAGTACGCATAAAGTCCCTGGACTAAAAGAGGGAACACCACTTTTTAAAAGTCTCGATATGAAACTTTTTGAAATTACACTCCCAGACCCGACAGACGATCCTGAACACAAAAATAACTTAAAAGAATTATTGACTTCTATGGAGCAATTTTATTCTGGTATGCATTCTGTTGGTAGTGGCCGTGAAAATAAAGATAAAAGTCACTTTACTTTGGAAATAGCACTCGCTGAAGGATCTGACCAGTTTATTTTTTATGCGGCTATACCAAGTCAAAAAGCAAGTCTTTTTGAGAAACAACTATTAGGAGTTCATCCAGATGCAAAAATAGTTGAAGTTCCAGATGATTACAATATTTTTACAGACAATGGAGTCATTTCTGCTTCTTATTCCAAGCTCATAAGTCATGACGTTTTCCCGATAAAGCTTTACGATGCTTTCGATTATGATCCATTAAATATTATTCTAAATGTTTTAACAAAAATGAAGAAACATGGAGAAGGTTGTTCTATACAGTTTACTATCTGTCCGCTAAGCGATGACATAACTCATAAATACAGCACTATTCTCTACGATGTAAAAGAAGGCATGTCTGTTAAGACAGCAAATTCTATGACGCGTCAATTTGGTAGTGAATTATTGAAAATTGGTAAGTCTATCTTTTCCGGTGACCACAGTCCCGAAGAAAAAAAGGTTAACGAAAAAGCAGTAGAATACATTACTGAAAAGTTAAAAAGTACAGTTCAGGCGCTCAATATCCGTATTATTACTTCTGCCGAAAATGCAGGGCGTTCGAAACAAATTCTCGCAGATATTGAATCTTCTTTTAATCAATTCACCGAATCTACACGCAACGGTTTTAATTTCAGTCATCCAACTGGAAGTGATTTGTCGCATCTGATACATGACTTTTCTTATCGGACTTTCTCAAATGACTACAGTATGCCACTTAATCTAAAAGAACTTGCAACAGTCTTTCATTTCCCTTATGGCATAGAAACTTCACCACAACTCAAACAAGCAAAAGCCGGCATCGCACCTGCACCTATTGAAATGGGTGAAGAGGGTATCATCATCGGTCATAATGATTATCGTGGCAAAGATACAGACATTCACTTTGCAACTGAAGACCGCGTTCGTCATATGTATGTACTCGGTCAAACTGGTACAGGTAAGACGACAATTATGAAGAATATGATTGCTCAGGATATAGCTGCCGGTCACGGTGTCTGTTACATAGACCCACACGGAACCGATATCCAAGATATACTTTCCTATATACCAAAAGAACGCATAGATGATGTTATATATTTCGACCCTGCGTATACAGCGCGTCCGATGGGGCTAAATATGTTAGAATTCGATCCCAAATATCCAGAGCAAAAGACTTTCGTGGTAAATGAATTGATGGGAATATTTAACAAGCTTTTCGACATGAAGACAAGTGGTGGTCCGATGTTCGAACAGTATTTTAAAAACTCGGCTTTCTTAGTTATGGAGCATCCAGAAAGTGGTGCGACACTACTTGAAATAGGACGCGTACTTTCTGACAAGGCTTTCCGCGATATGAAATTGTCACATTGTAAAAACCCGATCATCAAACAATTCTGGGTCAATGCTGAGCAAACGACAGGGGACCAGAGTTTGGCCAACTTTGTACCGTACCTAACTTCAAAGTTCGATAACTTTATTTCAAACGACATCATGCGTCCAGTTGTTTTACAAGAAAAGTCAGTATTCAACTTCCGCGACATTATGGATAATAAAAAAATCTTGCTTGTGAATTTATCTAAAGGAAGACTCGGAGAAATAAATGCTAACCTCATCGGTATGCTTATAGTCGGCAAGATCCAGATGGCCGCACTTTCTCGTGTAGATATGTACGGACAAAAGATGAACGACTTTTATCTTTATATCGATGAATTCCAAAACGTCACGACCGATGCTATAGAATCAATTCTTTCTGAAGCTCGTAAATACCGTTTATCACTTACTATCGCCCATCAATATATATCTCAATTAGAAGACAATATTAAAAATGCTGTTTTCGGTAACGTCGGTTCTATGGCAGTGTTTCGTGTTGGCGCCGAGGATGCGGAATTCTTAGAAAGTAAATTTAAACCAGTGTTTACAGCCAAAGACATAATGAAGATAGACAATCGTAACGCTTATATATCGATGCTTGTAAATGGTCAACCAACCAAACCTTTCAATATAGCAACCTACGCGCCACCTAAAGGCAACATGGATGCTGTAGACAGTATAAAACAACTATCATACCTTAAATACGGCCGTGAGCGTAGCGAAGTCGAAGACGAAATAATGGAGAAGTATAGACAATAATATGGAAGAAATAGAAATAAAATTTTTAGAAGTTGATGTCGTTTCTTTAGAAAATAAACTCAATGAAATTGGTGCCAAAAAAGTTGGAGATTTTTTCTATAAGAGAATAGTTTTTGATTTTCCTGATTATCGCTTAGATAAAACAGGTCAGTACTTGAGACTTCGTGATGAAGGAGATAAAATAACTTTGACTCACAAAAAGCAAAAAGATTTTATTTCTCATGAGCAAACTACAAAAGATGTAATTATTCTTGAGAATGAAGTTATTGTTTCTAATTTTGAAACAACTCGTAAAATATTAAATGACGTAGGAATGATTGAGGATCAGTATCAAGAAAACAGAAGGACACGGTACGTTTTTGAGGATGTTGAGATAGATATAGATTCTTGGCCCAAAATTCCAACTTATCTAGAAATAGAAGGACAGAGTCAAGAAAAAGTTAACGAAGTCGCTACGCTTCTCGGCTTCGACCTAGAAGACGCTGTACGTTACAGTGCGGGTGGTATATATGAGCGTCATTATGGTATAAAACTCCATGAATACAGTAAGGTTACTTTTGACGAATGGGTAAAAAAATAGATTTAATTATTTTATAAACACAATAAAGAATGCTTATTTAAAATTGCAAATCAGTAAATTTTATGGCATACTTTTAATGCTGATAAGATAATAGATTAAGAGGCGAAAGCCTTGATTGTAGACCGCGTGTAGCATAGGCATCCTATGTGGGAAACACGATCTATGGCTTTAGGCTATTATCTTGTCAGCACCCATTATTAGAGTGCCTCTTTTATTTTAGGCAATATTTCTATTTGGGTATTACAAATAATTGAAAATTGTATGTATATTAAATTAGAACCCTTTGGAGTATGTGTCTATGGTGAGAGGATAGGTTCGGCATGGCTCTCACTAGTTGAGTCAATTTTAAAAAATGGTGAGGAAACTTTTGATGAAGGTAGGAGACGTATATCACTTCAAAATGTGAGAATTCGCTCATCTTACCAAGAAGTAAATGATCCTATCATAGAAAAATATGCTAACAAAGAAAACATAAAGAAAGTAGTTCAACTTACTTTCGAACAATCTGAGATGTATGACTTCGATGTGAACCCTTCTTTTTCTCGTGGTAGTAAAAGTTATCATGCCAGACTTAATGAAGGGCAAATGTTAGAATATGTTGTAGAAAGATTAAGTATAATTCCTGAAAGCAAGAAAGCCGTGATATCTTTTATTCATTGGGATGATTACAAGGCAGTATTAGCAAATCCAAAGGATGACTATTTGCCTTGTATTACCACAGTACAATTTAGACTAATTGAAGATGGAAATGGCGGATACAGAATGAATACAATATTTACAGCAAGATCTATGGATTCATTCCAAAAAGGTATCGGTAATTTTATTGCAATAGCTATGATGTCAGAAAAGGTTGCAGAAAAGTTGAGAGAAAATCTTAAAACAAAAATAGAAATATGCAGTTTAGATGGTATGATAACAGACGCACATATCTATACAGAAAATATACATGATGCACAAGAATTATTAAAAAAATATAAAAAACATGAAGAAAATGTGTAATTTTAATTTGACTGACAACAAGGGTGTGATAGATTTCGACACAAAAGTAAACGAAGATGTTTTTCTTTTTAATTCTTTAAACGCAATACTAAAAGCAAAAAGGAATTATGTAGTGAAAATGCCAGAAAAGGGCTCTACTGTTGTAGCTTGTATGTCTGGAGGACTTGACAGTATCGCAAATATATCAATATTAATTAACGAATATAATTATACTGTTTATCCATTTTTTATAAATCGTGGGCAAACTGCTTTAAGTAAAGAAAGAGAAGCTGTTCATTTTTTTGATAATCTTTTTTCTGAAAAATATCCAAATAATTATAAAAAATGCTTAGAAATATCTGTAGATACACCAGCTAAAGAGTACAAAGATTTACTAAGGGATACTAAGAAAAAAATGAGCGATGTTGCTAGAATGAGAAATATTTCTTATCCGGTAAGAAACCCAATTATTTTCTTGACTGGTGCAGAATATGCTTATTCTCTAAAATCTAAAGGAGAGGACATAAAAACAATCTTTGCAGCACATGTCGCCTCTGATTTTTCTTATCATTGTTCTCAAACTTGGACTAGAAATATGAACGTTTTAATGTGCCAAATTTTTGATGATTGGGAAATGCAGTTTATTTCAATTCCAATAGAAACAGAGTTTGGTAATTTCTTTGATAAAGAAGTTTATGTACATTATTTAGATAAATATGGTTTACCTATTGAAAAGACAAGAAGTTGTATGAAAAAATTCGATAAACAGTGTGGTGATTGCCCTGGCTGCTATGACAGAAGATTAGGGATACAAAGGGCTGGGGTTGCGGACAAAACAGAGTATCTGTACGAAATGTCTAAAGACTATCCAACTTATTATGCTCACGAAGCAGAAGAAAAAGAAATGAAATAATAAAAATTATGAACAAAGAAATAGAGATAAAATTAAAAATAAATAAGGAAGTTTTTGATAAATTTGTAAAAAACAAGTCAGGTTTTAAGTTTGAAAAAACTTATGGGTTTTTTACAGATGAGTATAAAAATATGGAAAAAGGGATTTTTCCAAGAATCAAAGAAGTTATTGACGGGGAGAATAGAAAAGCTTATGTAACAGTAAAAGTTAAGAATAAAAAAGATGAAGTGTCGTCAAATATGTTTATGCGAGATGAATATGAGTTTATTGTCAATCCTGTTGATGATAAAATCATAGATTCAATCCGAGGTATGTTTTTTGCTTTAGAATATACAGTTGAACACATTTTTGAAAAAAGAAGATTCAGATTAGAGTCAATAAACGATTGTGATTTTGTCGTAGACGAATTACCTTTTGGTTATTTTGTTGAAATAGAAGGAGATGAGGAAAATATAGAAAAATCTATCAAAGAACTTGGTTTAGAAAATAATGAGACGATAAATTCTGCTTATCTGAAGTTATGGGATATTTACAAAAAAGAAAATAATTTAACAGGCGAATGTATTTTTAAATAATATTTATGCTTATTTATATTGCGGGTATACCAGGGGTAGGTAAAACAACAGTAATAAAAAGTTTAGTTGAAAAATTAAATTCTACAGGTAACAAGGCTCTCTCCATAAGAGGGTTACCTATTTTATGTAAATTAGCAGGTGATATTTCACCTGAAGAATTCAGAAAATTACCAGATAGTATTCGTGAGCAATATCGTCCAGAAATGTTTAAAATCATTTATGAAGAAGATTTGAATGATCCTAAAACAACACGAATTTTAGATGGACATTTTGCTTATTATGAAGCTGAAGGCAAAGAGTATTCTACTAGACCAATACAAAAAGGAGATTACACTCAAATGAAAGCAATTTTTGTAATCACTGCAAGCTCTGAAAATATAATGGAGAGAAGAAAAAAAGATAATCAAGAAAGAACAGATAGAACACTGGATCTAGAACATATAATAGAGCAAGGGAAGATAGAAAATGATGAAGCATTAAAACAAGCGAGTGAATTAAATATCCCTCTAGTTTTTTCATCGAATAATTCCACGATAGATAATACTGTACATGAAATATATTTTGAATTAGAAAAATTAAAACTTTTTCAGAATGAAATAAAGCATCCAAGTGCAATAGAAATAAAGTTGCGATAGAAATATTTGCAAAAGTACATTTGTTATGGCAGTAAATAACTAAGAATTGTTTTATAGGGCTTTTTCTGCTATAGTAAGCTTACTTTATTATTAGTTTCCGGTTTACCGGTATTTTAAAATTATGGCAAGTATAGAACGTTCTCTTATTGTTTTTAAACCAGACGCAGTTCAGCGTGGTATTGTTGGTGAAATTTTAGCTCGATTTGAAAAAGTAGGTCTTAAAATTGTTGGTACAAAGATGTTGCAACCAAGTTATGATCATTATTTTCATCACTATGAAAATATAGGTAAAATGGTTTCTCGTCGTGGGCAAAAAGCTTTTGACGTAACTTTATCTATGATGAATGAAGGTCCAGTTATCGCTTTTGTTTTAGAAGGTATCGAAGCAGTTGCTCTACTTCGTAAAATGGTTGGTGCAACAGAACCAAAAAGTGCTCTTCCAGGTACAGTTCGTGGAGACTATGCTCATATGAGTTTCGGTCATGCAGATGAAAACGAAGTTGGTATCCCAAATCTTATGCATGCATCAGGCGACGCAGATGAAGCAGCTCTTGAAATCGCTCATTGGTTTTCTGAAACAGAAATATTTTCTTACGAAAACGCTCACAGTAAATTTACTCAAACAAAAAAGAAATAATTTAAACAAAATCCACTCCCGTGGATTTTGTGCTATTATAGGACATGACAAAAATTACTGACATATACAATCAATACAAAATAATGCCAAATTTACAGGACCACCAGTTGCGCGTTGCATCGGTTGCAGGCCTCATTTGTGATTCTTTAGATGTGGAAGTTGATAAAGAAAGTATAATCAAAGCGTGTTTACTGCACGATATGGGCAATATTATTAAATTTGATTTGTCCTATACAGAAAAACATTTTCCCGAATTCTTATTGCCCCAAGGTTTACAGTATTGGCAAGATATTCAAAATGAGTATTTTGAAAAATACGGTAAAGATGAGCATGAAGCATCTATACAGATTGCACACGAAATAGAATCAAATTCTTCTGCAGTAGATCTTATTAATTGTATAGATGGTTTTTTTGTAGAAAAAATAGCAAAAGAAAATAATATCGAACAAAAGATCTGTATGTATGCTGACAATAGAGTGAGCCCGCATTCAGTTGTTTCTATAGAGGAGAGAAACATTGAAGCTAAAAAAAGATACGAAAGTCATCCTCATTCTCTAGATGAAGAAAGAAGAATTTTTTTTATGGATAATGTTAATAGTATTGAGAAACAAATTTTTTCATTTTCTAAAATAAAACCCGAAGATATAAATGACGAGTCTATAAAAATTTATTTTGAAGATTTAAAAAAGTTTGAAATTTAATTTTTCAGCACAAATCAAACTTGAAGTGGTGTCAAAGTTGTGCTTTATTGTAAAAATCACTTGAAACTAAGACATTCTAGGCGTATACTCCAAATAGGATTATCTGATTTATATTACCTAGAACAATTTTTTAAGGGATATAGAGTTTTAGTAAAGTGCTGCATGTATACTATTATTATGTCATACGAGCAAATCCTTACTATCCTTTGTCCCACTTAGCGAATACGCTATGGTAATATCCATTAGATAGTCCTAATAAACAATTCTCTCAATCTGAGAGGATTTTTTATTTTATATAGCATTTTTTCTTATCCTCGAGTATAATAAGCAAATACATGGCAAATGATAAAAACTTAAAAATTACTTTCTCGAGTGGAGCAGATACTGTAACAGGTTCTAATTTTTTATTAGAGGGTAATGGTAAAAAGTTTCTTATTGATTGTGGTCTCGTTCAAGGGGAGAAACTCGCTGACGATATGAACTGGAAAGAATTTCCTTATTCTGTTTCAGAAATCGATATTTTATTTATTACGCACGCTCACATAGATCACATCGGACGTATACCAAAGCTAATCCATGAAGGATTCGTAGGGCGTATCGTTTCGACTATACCGACCAAAGACATCACAGTTCTGATGCTCGCTGACACTGCTCATTTACTTTCTCATAATAAAGACTTAGGTCTAGACGAGATATATTCAGTCGAAAACATAGAAAAAGCAATGGATTTATGGGAAACACTTGAGTATGGACAAGTTCTAAATGTCGATCATGGTTTCCAATTCTCTTATAAGAATTCTGGACATATCCTCGGTTCTGGAATGCTCCAGATTGTTTACAATGGCAAAAAAATAGTCTTTACTGGTGATCTCGGCAATAGCCCGTCGCCACTTTTACCCGACACAGACATAGTAGATGATGCAGATTATTTAATTATGGAATCAGTTTACGGTGATCGTAATCATGAAGACAGAGGACAAAGAAAAAATAGACTTCTCCAAGTCATGAAAGAAAATTATTCAAGAGGAGGTGTATTGTTGATACCTACTTTTTCACTTGAACGCTCACAAGAATTGTTATACGAAATAGATTCTTTCTATGCAGATAAATTATTGCCTCGTATGCCGATATTTCTAGATTCACCATTGGCTATAAAAATAACATCTTTGTACAGAAAATATCAGAAATATTTAAACAAAGAAGCTTTGGCTGAAATAAAAAGTGGTAACGATATATTTTCATTCCCTGGTTTTGAAATGACAGAAGAAACAAATGAATCAAAAGCGATACTCCACACAGAAAATCCAAAAGTCATAATGGCAGGCTCTGGTATGTCCAACGGTGGTAGAATAATCCATCACGAGAAAAATTATCTACCAGATAAAAACAATACGATACTACTGATAGGGTATCAATCCGTCGGCACACTCGGACGCTCTATCCAAGACGGAAATAAGAAACTACACATACAAGGCATAGAGATACCTCTGCGTGCGAAAGTAGAAATGATCAGTGGTTATTCAGGACACAAGGACTCAGATCATTTGGTAGAATTTGTTGGTCCTACTGCTAAAAAAGTTAAGAAAGTATTTCTCGCAATGGGTGAACCAAAGGCTCAAATGTTTCTTTCTCAGAGACTTCGTGATGAATATGGTGTGAAAACTTATATACCAACAGCAGGAGAAAGTGTAATCATTGAGTGCTAATAAAATACAAATTATCAACACAAATTTTCATTGCTTTCGACCAAAAAAATGTTAAAATATATACATGTTTTCGAAACTGAAGATAATTTATTTCTATA
>JAYTNB010000037.1:0-21317 GCA_043748495.1 bacterium
TGCCAAAGAAAAAAATATCGCAACTTTAAATGTATCAAACTTTGAAATAATAAAAGGCAAAGGCCTGAGGGGGGTGATTAATGGAGTAGAATATTTTGCCGGGAATACAAAAATTATAAATGACTTAAACATATCTTTTGACATCAAAAATTTAGAAGTTGAAACACTGCAAGGTAAAACTCCAATTATACTTCTAAGTAAAAAAGAAATACTTGCAATTGTATATGTTACAGATCAAATAAAGCCTGAAGCTATAGAAATGGTCAAGGAATTACATAAATTAAACAAGAAAGTAATAATGCTAACTGGCGACAACAAAAATACAGGTGAATATATTGCCAAACTTGTAGGTATTGATGAAGTAATTGCCGAAGTTATGCCAGAGGATAAATTGCGGGTGGTCAAAGACTTACAAACCAAAGGCAATATTGTGGTCATGGCAGGTGATGGGGTCAACGATGCTCCGGCGCTTGCCCAAGCAAATGTTGGTATCGCTATGGGCACTGGCACCGATGTGGCTATAGAATCAGCCGGCATAACATTACTCGGTGGAGATGTTTCAAAAATTGTAAAAGCTGTCAGATTATCAAAAATAACAATGAACGGTATCAAACAAAATCTGTTCTGGGCATTTATTTACAATATTGTCGGTATACCTCTTGCAGCAGGGTTATTCTATCCAATTTTTGGTTGGCTTCTTTCTCCAGTATTTGCAGGGTTTGCAATGGCCATGTCGTCTGTATCAGTAGTTGGTAATTCATTACGAATTAAGTCTATGAAATTATAATTATGAAAAAATATACTTTTCATGTAACAGGTACTCATTGTGCATCTTGTAAAATATTAATAGAGGATATTCTAAGCAAGCAGGATTTTATCAAAAGTTCAAATGTAAATCTAAAAAAAGAGACGGTCACTATCGAAACCGACAGAGACCAAAGTCCTGAAGCGATGGTAGAGTTGCTGACGAACAAGATAAAACCAAACGGCTATACGCTTTCGGTTGAGAAAACTATTCAAGAAAAGAAATCTGATGATGTGATTTGGAAAGCATTGCCAATTGGTCTCGCTTTTCTGATCCTCTTTTTTATTCTCCAAAAATCTGGTATTTTGAATCTTGGATTGGGTGGCACAACAACACCAGCCACAAGTTTCTTGATTGGTCTTATTGCTTCGGTTTCAAGCTGTCTTGCTGTTGTAGGGGGTTTGGTATTGTCACTTTCTGCAACAGTTTCAGAAGATAAAATTAGTGATAAAAAGAATTTTATACTCTTTCATGTTGGTAGATTATTGAGCTTTGCGCTACTCGGTGGATTATTAGGACTACTGGGTAATGCTATTGGTATTAATTTTACTTTCACTTCTATACTCGGAATTATTGCATCTATGGTAATGTTATTACTGGGATTAAATTTGGTTGGAGTATTTACAAAAAATAAGGTTGTATTACACTCTGGGATTTTTAACTTCTTTCGTAAGGTTGAACATAAAACTTTCACGCCACTTATAATAGGATTTGCAACATTCTTTTTACCGTGTGGGTTCACGCAGTCCATGCAAGTGGTGGCACTTTCTAGCGGATCATTTATGTCGGGACTACTTATTATGCTTGCTTTTGCCCTAGGCACACTTCCAGTACTAGCCTTTCTTTCATTCGGGTCAGCATCTTTTGCACATTCTAGACATGCACCACTATTCTTTAAGTCGGCAGGAGTTGTCGTTATTGGACTAGGTATTTTTGCACTTATGGGCGGACTTGCTGGAATTGGTATTATTAATCCTTTATTTAATATATAATTATCATATGAACAAAACTGTTTCAATCATAATTACATTAGCTCTTTTTGTCGGACTTGGCATCGTATTCATGAGTGGGTCAAAATCAAAAAATGATACCACCTCACCAACTCAATCAGCACAAAATGTTGAGATTAAAGACGGTGTTCAATATATAACAATCGATGTGAAAGGCGGATACTCCCCGAATATATCGACCTTAAAAGCTGGCATTCCTACAAAACTTGTTATGAAAACAAGTGGAACATACGATTGCTCTTCGTCTCTTGTAATTAAATCTCTGAATTATAAAAAAATCTTAGCTCAAACTAGAGAAGAAATAATTGATATAGGAATCCCAAAAGTAGGAGAACCGTTGCAAGGTGTATGCGGAATGGGAATGTATAGTTTTGTTATTAATTTTATTTAGTAGTGTTAGTGGGGGACTACAAAATGTCTTCACAAGAACGTTTCTTGCGAAAGCACAGTTCTTATCTTGCTCTTAGAAACGAAGATGAGGTACAATGTGTTTGTTTGGGAACTGCATTTAATTTACCCATGACCTATGTGACCTTAATGGAAAACACGGTTATGTTTATAATGGCACTTTTTATGATCTTGATGTGAGGAACATAAAAAATATTATTAAATCACATTATAATAAATAATAATATGAAAATAAATTACAAAATAGCAACAATTGTTTTAACAGCGATACTTTTGATCACTTATGCTTGGAATTGGGATAGTCTCTTCTCTAAAAATGAAATGAAAATGGATAATAAGGCAAGCACTATGGGTGGTATGCATCAAATGCCAGACGGTTCTATGATGATGAATAATGGTGGCGACATGATGGATATGACTATGAACGACATGGTAGGTATGATGAAAGGTAAAACAGGAAAAGATTTAGAAAAAGAGTTTCTTTTAGGTATGATACCTCACCACCAGGGTGCTGTAGATATGGCTAAATTACTTTTGCAAGACAAAACAGTTAGTGTCGAAATACAAAAATTTGCAAACGATATAATAAAGGCTCAAGAAAGCGAGATCAAAATGATGAATGATTGGTTGAAGAAATAATATATTTTTCAATATAAAAACCCTTATTTATAAGGGTTTTTATATTTCGCAAGAATGATTATCGCGAAATTCTTAGAAAGTTATATATCAAACGATCTCCCAATGCAATTTGCTAAGGTATTTATACAAATATCAGTAGGAATAAAGTTAGTTGTAGAATCTTTTCTTTTAAAAATAAATTTTATTTCTAAAGTTTCACTTGGTGCTATGTCTCTCCTGAATTCAAATGTTCTGATCCCGAATGAGGAATATTCATCAGTTCGCTCTGTATCTATAGTTACAAGTTCTGCTTGCTTAAATGCTTCTAAATCTATATCTATACTATCTAGCTTTTGAACTTTTTCTGATGTATTAGTAATTGTATACACTACATCTGAAAGTAAATCTTCTTTATCTAGCCGTGTAACTTTAATGTCGATTTTCTTAGAAAGTTTTTCTGATCTGTTGCTCGAATACATTGATAAAACAACAAGAAGTATAAAAACACCAACAATCACTGTACAACTTATAAGTATAACCTTTGTGATTTTATTCATATTTTTTATTATTTTTAATAAAATTATTAATTGTGAGGAGGCGGAGAGATTCGAACTCTCGGTCCCTTACAGGACTCTCGTTTTCAAGACGAGTGCACTAGACCAACTATGCGACGCCTCCATGTATAACTAGAGGCATAATAGCAGAAATATGACTTTACTGCAATTGTGAGAGCCTCTGTGTATTGTGGTACAATATATACATGAGACACATGGGTATAGATTATGGAGCAAAGAGGGTAGGCATAGCAGTGTCTGACGAAGACGGGGTTTTTGCTTTTCCATATAAAATAATCCCCAATGACTTGTCTCTAGTCGACGCAGTTCACAATATGTGTGGCACCGAGGAGGTAAGTGCCATAGTCATAGGCAAGTCGCATGATCTATCTGGCGCTCCAAATAAAATAATGGGGAACATAGAAGAATTTAAAAGAAATTTAGAAACAGAGTTGGAGTTACCAGTTTATTTCCAAAATGAATTCATGACTACAATCGAGGCACGAGGAAGAGAGGGTAAAGAAAGTAACAATGCTCGAAAAGTTGCCAAAGACCAAAACCAAAATTTAAAACAAAACAGTGCCGATGCATCCGCCGCCGCGTTAATCTTGCAAAGATATTTAGATAAAAAGAATCAGAAATAATATGAACCAAGAAAATAAAAACTGCACCAATTGTAAAAAAGATTTCATCATAACAAATGATGATTTCGATTTCTATGCAAAAATAAAAGTCCCAGTTCCTACTTTGTGTTCACTTTGTCGTTGTAAGAGACGTCTAATGTTTCGTAATTTTAGGACACTTTATAAAAGAGAATCTTCAAAATCTGGAGAGGTAATTATCTCTATGTACCACGAAGATCAACCTTTCCCAGTTTGGAGTACTGAAGAATGGTATAAAGACGATTGGGATGGAACAGATTTTGGTATAGATTTTGATTTCAATAAAACTTTTTTTGAAAAATATAAGGAATTAAATGATAAAGTACCTCGTTTTTCACTCATGGTAAATAATAGTAAAGATTGTGGTTATTGTAATTTATGTAATCGTAGTTCAAATTGTTACTTTACTTTTGGTTGTGTAGATAATGAGTATTGTGATTATGGTCATTCTATCTGGAATTGTCGTGAGTCATTAGATTGTTTGTATTTGTTTAAATCAGAATTTTGTTATGAATGTATAGACGTTCTCGACTCTAATCGAATGCTTTATTCACAAGAATGTGAAAGTTGCGCGGATAGTATAGGGTTATATGACTGTCGTGGTTGTGTTGACTGTATTGGTTGTGTTGGTTTAAGGAATAAGTCTTATCATATTTTTAATAAACAAGTTTCTAAAGAAGTTTACAAAGAATTTTTGGCAAAATATCCAATTTCAAATTCTGAAAGTATAAAGTTTATTTTAGAAAATAGAGATAAACTAAAAAAAGAAAGACCTATGCCGTATATGTTTGGTTCTCATAATACAGATGTAACAGGTAACCATGTTTATCATGCAAAAAATGTTAAAGATTCTTTCGATGTAAAGTCTGGCGAAGATAGTCGTTTTGGTTATACCATACGTAACATGGTCCAAAGTTATGATTGTAATTTTTCTATGGATATCGAAAATTGTTATGAATCACTTTTTTCACATCCCTATGGTCTAAAGTTTTGTCATCTAGCTATTGATTGTACAGACACAAGTTATTCTCAGTTCTGTTTTAATTCAAATAATTTATTTGGTTGTGCTGGTCTAAGGAAGAAAGAATATTGTATTTTAAATAAACAATATTCTAAAAAAGAATATGAGGATTTATTACCAAAGATTATTGAACATATGAAAAATACAGGTGAATATGGTGAATTTTTTCCTGTTTCACTTTCACCTTTTACCTATAATGAATCGACACTAGGGGAGTATTACCCACTTCCAAAACAGCAAGCAATAGGAAATGGTTATAATTGGAGAGATGATATACCATTTACTAGTGGACAAGAAAACTTTAACTTGGGTGGGATATCTGAAAAAGATATCTATAACTTTGATTTCATGAAAGATAAAATTTTTAGTTGTCAAAAATGTACCAGAAATTATCGTTTTACGGATCACGAACTTTCTTTTTATGAACGATTTAAACTTTCTCTTCCTTTAGAATGTTTCTTTTGTCGTCACGATGCTCGTATGCTTCAAAGAGATGAACGTGTATTGTACAAAGGTAAATGTATGTGTAGTTTAAAAAATCATAATCATGGGAATGAAAGTTGTAATGTTGAATTTAAAACCACTTTTAATCCAGATAATAAACAAAGAATAGTTTACTGTGAGAAATGTTACCAACAAGAGGTAGTATGATATAATAAAATAATATGGAATACGTAACTTACGACGAATTTAAAAAGATGGATATGAGGATAGGTAAAATATGTGCGGTAGAACCTGTGCCCGAGACAGACAAGCTTTTGAAATTCCAAATCGATTTTAATGAGACTGATGAAGAAGGGAATAGTAAATTACGCCAAATCGTTTCTGGTATTCATGAATTCTTCCCAGATTTTGAAAAATTAATTGGTAAAAACGTTTTGTACATTCTAAACTTAGAACCCCGAACAATAAAAGGCGTTGAGAGCCAAGGTATGCTTATGGCTGTCGATGGGACAAACGGGGCACCGGTATTTTTAATTCCTGATGGGGAAGTTCCTGTCGGATCTCGCGTAAGATAATATGCATTTATTTGAACCAAGTTTAATAATAAAAACAGCGGGATTGCTCGGTGTGTATTTGATTATCTTTATAGAGTCTGGTTTGTTGTTTGGATTTTTCTTGCCTGGGGATACTCTTTTATTTTCTGCTGGTATATTTGCAGCACAAGGTTATTTCTCTATTCAAACTTTAATTATCGGTTCGATGGTAGCAGCAATTATAGGGGATAATCTCGGCTACTTTTTGGGGAAGAAAATTGGACCCAAGTTAAATAATAAGAAAGATTCTTTTTTCTTTTCAAAATCAAAAATAAATAAAGCAGAAGTTTTCTATAAAAAATATGGAGCACTTGCAGTTATCATTGCCCGTTTCGTGCCTATCATGAGGACTTTTACCCCATTCGTTGCTGGAATTGTGAGAATGCATTATAGGAAATTTCTTTTTTACAATATTTTAGGTGGGATGATGTGGACAACGGGAGTTTCATTGTTAGGTTATTATCTCGGTTCAAAGATAAGTAATCCAGATCGTTTCATATTCCCAATCATTCTCTTTGTTATTGTTTCGTCTTTTCTACCAATTTTATTTGAATTTATAAAAAAGTATTTTAAAAAGCATTAAAACTCTTTTATATACATAAAAAATATCGTATAATATAAAAATGAAGAACTCATATAACAGTGCTTTCCCGGTGCCGTCATTTATTATGATGAGTTCTTGTGCATTGGATATATCAGACCAGTCTATAAAATACGGAGTACTATCAGAAACAAAAAATGGACTCGCTCTGGATCACTACGGTCAAGAAATAATTCCTGAAAATGTTATTGTTTCTGGTCAAATTAAAAATGATTCGGCATTAATCGAAGTTCTGAAAAAACTAAAAATAAAAGAGAATCTAAATTTTATTAGAGTGGCTTTACCAGAAGAGCAGATGTACCTCTTTACTTTATCGTTACCTAAAATAGAGCATAAAGATATTTACAATGCTATATACCTACAGTTAGAGGAACACGCTCCGATAAAAGCAGTCGAGGCTATTTTTGCTTATAATATAATCTCTGAGAATGCAAATAATATTTTTGTCGAAGTATCGGCAGTAGCTATAAGTACTGTTAATTCTTATTTATATGTTTTTGAAAAAGCTTCCCTCGTTCCATTGTCTCTTGAACTTGAAGCGCAAGCCATCGCTCGGTCTGTGGTGGCATATGAGGACCAGAGCACTTGTATGATAGTAGATTTCGGAAAGGCACGCACTGGAGTTTCAATAGCCTCTGGAGGAAAAGTTTTCTTTACAACTACTGTTGATTTCGGGGGAGCTGAATTAACAAAAAGAATTGCAGAGGCATTTAATATTAGCTTTGAAAAAGCAGAAGATTTAAAAAAGTCATATGGGATAAACAGTCGTAATCCAGATACAAAAATTTTCGACGCTATGTTGTCTGGGCTGGCTTTGCTTAAAGATGAATTAAATAAACACTGTACTTTTTGGCAAACACACAACATAAGCGGGGCCAGTCACGATCCAATTAGTCAGATTATCTTGTGTGGTGGTGATGCGAATTTACAAGGGCTCACTTCTTATCTAGAGTCACAATTAAAGATAAAGGTTATAAGTGCGAACGCTTGGACAAATGTTTCGGATTTCAATAGTATCGTTCCAAAAATGTCTTTCGAACAGTCTCTTTCTTATACTACCGTCATCGGACTGGCCCTTGGTGACCATGATAAAAATCATTCTCGTATTATAAATGTTTTAGCACAAGAAAATAAAAATAAAATAAAGATATCTTATTGGATGCGTTTTTTTTCAGTATCCTTGTCTTATCTCGGCTTGTTGTTTTTATTCGCTAGTGTCCTTTTGTTACCATCTTATATTAGTTCGGCTTTAAAAGAAAAAGAACTCGAGGTTTCTCTAGAGTCTTTTAATAAGGCTCATAAAGAACTTGATTTAAATTCAATGTCTAATGTTGTTTCTGATATAAATACTAAGCTAGTCGTCCTCTCTGTTGAAAACAAGCGTTCAGAGATCGTCGAGAGTATTTTTAAAGATATTCTAAACAAGAAAACTTCTGATATACGCATCTCTTCTATTTCTTATAACCAAAAAGATGAAGAAACTGCTAGTGTTCAGCTATCTGGAGTCGCTTCAAATAGGGCAAGCTTGAGTAACTTTAAAGAATCATTAATCAGCAATTCTTATTTTAAAAATGTCGATATTCCCATTTCTAATTTTTTAGAGAAAAAAGATTTGAAATTTAATTTCCTAATTGATATAAAATAATATGAATCATAAAAAAGTTGTAATTAGATTAATACTATCCTTATTGTTTGCACTAATAATGCTCGGACTTTTTATTTTTATAAATCGTGTAATAAAAAATAAAAACTTACATATTTCAAAAATTCTATTTACTTTACACGAAAAAGAAGACCAAAACAAAAATGCTGTTATTTTAAAACAAAAACTTCGTGAAGTAGAAAGCATACAGTCAACGATCAGTTCTCATCTAGTCGACAAGAAAAAGCCTGATGTTTTTGTCTTCTTTTTAGAAGAGTTAGGGGATCGTGGGGGAACTACAGTTGATGTAAAAAATATCAGTATTTCTAAAAAAGAAAGTAATACAATGAATGTCGATGTTACGATAGAAGGATCTTTTAATAATGTAATGAAAACTATTTCTTTATTAGAAAATACGCCCTATAGATTAAAAATTAATTCTATAAATATTGATTCACATAAAAAAGAAAGTTTAGACGGTGGAAAAGTCGAAGTAGCTTGGATATCTGGTATTTCATTTACAACTTTAACATCGGAATAATATGCAAATTTCTACACAAGAATTTAAAAATATAGGTTCAAAATTAAAAGGTTTATATAAAATTAACCCAGTTTTTCATTGGAAGTTACTCTTAGTTTTTATGGGTGTGGGCTTTCTAGTCTTTACTTTTTATGGGCTACTGATTTTCTTTAAAGTCAAAAACCAAACTTTATTTAAAGAGCAAGAGGTCCAGAGTCAAACTCAAGTGACAATAAAAAGTAAACTTCTAAAAAACATAAACGAATCATTTGATAAGAAATCAGTTAAAACCAAAAGTATATTAGAAAATAAATATTTGTACGCTGACCCAAGTTTGTGATTGTTAATAAGGATTACAAATGCAGTAATATTTACTACTGACAAGTGGATCACACCAATTAGGACCTCCCCAGTTTGGGCGACAAGATGGAGAAATACCAGTTGTAGTGCTGGGAATAGTTTCGAGAACTGTCACAAGGAGTCCTCCTACAGCACCTGGACCATAATTATAATAATTATATCCGGAATATCCACCGACACCACCACCCCCACTCGGATTTACCGGAACGGTACCCAAAAAACCTTCCGCTTTTAATTCTGTGGCCATAGCATTAAAACCATCAGTATGTTCATTTGTAGCCGGGTTTGCTCCTTGAAGAGGGTATCTACCATACTTGTCAAAATAAAGTGCCAAAGCTATTCCAAACTGTTTAAATTCGCTAATCTTTTTTGCATCTCGCGCTTTTGCACGAGCAGAATTCAAACTCGCAAGTACAATCGAAGACAAAAGACTAATGATAGCAATTACTACCAGAAGTTCTATTAGAGTGAACCCTTTATTGATTCCATTAGTTTTTGTTTGCATACAATTTTTACAGCACAAATTGTGATTGATCGATATTAACTGGCAATGGAGTTGTTTTCTTTGTTCCTCCAAAAAACAAAAACAATGAAATAACAATCGCCACTACCACAAAAGCAATCAAAACATAATTAGCTTGCTTTTCATCTTTTATCATTCCACCAGAATGCTTCATAACCCATTCTGTAATTTTAGGTGTTGATTCTTGAAAAGACTGGCTTGGTTGTCTAAACTCCTCAAACTCTACTTTTTGTGGTTCATTATTTGGGTACATGTGTTTAATTTATTGCGTTTTATTCACAACTACTTATAGTTTACTACGATAGATACCTACCTGCAAGCGGGGGAGTGTTTTTGAGGGTTCGGCAGTATCGGCTACTTACAGAGCCTGGTACTTTTCTAATTTTGATAGTAATCAAAATACAGAAAAGTCTTTCGATTTATCGGCAGGACCGCGAGTACGCATATCGCCTATTACATAGGCAGGTACTTTTCGCTCTGTTTAACAACAGAGAACGAAAAGTCTTTCGATTCATCGGCAGGAATCGTGAGTACACTTTCGGTCACAAGTATTTTTCTACTGAAAAATCTCGCGACCCCGACTCGGCTCGACAGCCTCCGTCTTTCGATTTTCTTAAACATATATTTAGATATGTTTAAGAATCACAAATTTTGTGCTTCGCAAAAATTTGTGCCCTCGGCAGGAATCGAACCTGCAATAACGGCTTAGAAGTCCGCAGTTATATCCATTTAACTACAAGGGCATAATTTATCTTACCACAACGGTATGTCCGGTCTATATCCATTTAACTACAAGGGCATAATTTATCTTACCACAACGGTATGTCCGGTCTATATCCATTTAACTACAAAGGCATTTACAGTGCGGGATGCAGGACTTGAACCTGCGACCTTTTCAGTGTAAATGAATTGCTCTACCAACTGAGCTAATCCCGCATTACTACAGTATGAGTATAGTACATTAATGTAATTATTTCAATGTTAATATCTAAACCTTGATTTTATGTACTGAGTATAGTATACTCTATTTATGAAATATGTTGAGCAACAGCAAGCCATAGAATTAAGGAAAAAAGGATATTCTATTAATGAGATTAAAGACAAACTACAAATTTCTAAAGCTAGTGCTAGTATTTGGGTTAGGAATGTTGTTTTAACAAAAGAACAAAAAAGTAAATTATCTAAAAATGGACGAAGCGTGCATTCTATCGAAGAAAGAAGAAAAAGTAGGTTATATAATCAGAAGTTAAAAGATGATATAATTATTCAGAATGCAAAAAATCAAATAAATACTATTTCGGGGAGCGATTTAAAATTAATAGGAATTTGTTTGTATTTAGGAGAAGGAGCTAAGACTAAAAAAAGCATGGTTCGTGTTGCAAATAGTGATCCAGATGTTATAAAAATGATGATGCGTTTTTTTAGAGAAGTATGTTTGGTTCCAGAAGAAAAATTTCGTGGTCATATTCATACGTTCGCACATGCCGATATTGAAAAAACAGAAGAATACTGGTCGAAAATTTCTAAAGTTCCAAGAAAACAGTTTTATAAGACATATATCAAAGCTAGTTCTGCAAGTTTACAAAAAAGAAAGACATTACCATTTGGAACTTTTGATATATCTGTGAATGATACAAAGTTGTTTTTAACAATAATGGGTTGGATTGAAAAAGTCAAAGAATTAACTATATGAAACTAAAAATACTCTACGAAGACAAAAATATAATAGCCATAGACAAGCCTGCAGGGATTGCATGTCACAGAGATGCGCGGTCGCTTAAAGAAAAGACTATCGCTGAATTGGTTTTAGAATATGACTCTAAATTAGAAAAAGTAGGGGAGAGTATGACTGTTGAATACAAGGGCGAGCAGATAGAAATTAAAAGACCTGGGATCGTTCACCGTCTAGATAAAGACACTTCAGGTGTTTTGCTTATTGCTCGGAATCAAAAAACTTTTCTTTTATTAAAAGAACAATTTCAAAATCATACTATACAAAAAGTCTATCGTTGTTTTGTATACGGTCGCGTTTCTGATCCAAAAGCCTCACTTCTTTATGGTGGCAGAGGTGTCATCAATGCACCCATTGGTCGCAGTCCAAAAGACATCCGTATGTGGACCGCAGGGAGAGGTGCGCGTGAAGGTGTGCGTGAAGCTCTCACAGAATACATAGTTTTAAATCGTTTCGATGATGGTATCCCACTAAAAAAGAAAGAAACAAAAGACGACCATTACTTTTCTTATGTCGAAGTCTATCCAAAGACTGGGCGCACACATCAAATCCGTGTCCATATGCGTTATATCAACCACCCGATAGTTTCAGACCCGCTCTATAGTGCAAATAAAGAAAAAGCTCTCGGTATGGACCGCCTTGCATTACATGCTTGTTCCATAACCTTTCAATTGTCTAATGGTGAGACACAGACAGTCGAGTCACCAATACCGACTGATTTCAAAAAAGTGATTAAAAATTATATAGAAATAGAGGGTTAATGTTTCTTGCTAAAAATAGCACTTTATGCTAAAGTAACCCTTATGGAAATAACTAAAGAACAATTTACCCCTGTAGATATGGATAGTCGCAAAAACCTTGATTTCAAAGCTGGTGATACTGTTCGTGTCTGGAATAAAATTTTAGAAAAAGGTAAAACTCGTTTACAAGCATTTGAAGGACTTGTTTTGTCTCGTAAACATGGAAAGGAAAGTGGTGCGACATTTACAATTCGTAAAGTAGCAAGTGGTGTAGGTGTAGAGCGTATTTTCCCTCTATTTTCTCCAAATATAGATAAAATAGAAGTTCTCCGTAAATCTAAAACTCGTCGTAGTAAGCTTTACTACATCCGTACAAAGGCTGTTAAAGAAGTTAAGAAACGCCTAAAGAGTATCACTCTTTCAAAAGTAGCTCCATCTGAAGTTGCCGAAGAAGCTATAGAAACACAAGAATAATTGAAAAATAAAAAACTGCGAAAGCGGTTTTTTATTTTGAAATTAATTAGTAGACGCTATATACTTGAGGTGATATAATTAAACTATGGTTAAAAGGGGACCAAAACCGAAAAGAATAATAAGTGAAAAGTGGACACCAAATTTGGCTTACGCAATTGGTTTGATTGCAACGGATGGTTGTTTAGGGAAAGATGGTTTATTGATTGATCTTACTTCTAAAGATAGAGAGCAGTTGGAAAATTTCTCAAAATGTTTGAATGTTGATTTTAAGATAGGCAATAAAATGAATAGTGGTATTGATAAATATTTAAGAATCCAATTTAAAAATAGATTTTTCTATGATTTTCTTTTGTCTATAGGCCTAACACCTAAAAAGTCTCTTACTTTGGGTGAGATAAAAACACCAGATAAGTATTTCCTCGATTTCCTAAGAGGTTGTTTTGATGGGGATGGATCTTTCTATTCTTACTGGGATAAAAGATGGAAGTCTAGCCATATGTTTTATGTTACTTTTAATTCTGCAAGTTTAAAACATGTTGAATGGTTGCGTGATAAAATATCTACATTACTTATTGTTAGGGGTCACATCTCAAAATCAAAAAGTGCTAGGTCGATTTATAGCCTTAGGTATGCAAAGAAAGAATCTATGGTAATTATTAAAAAAATGTATTATACTCCCAAAGTAGTTTGTTTGTCGAGAAAAAGGCTTAAAATAGAAAAGGTTTTAGAAATAGAACGCAAACAACAGCAAAGTTATAAATAATTTTAGTAAATGCGTGAGTGGCGGAACTGGTATACGCGTACGATTGAGGTTCGTATGGAGCAATCCTTGGAGGTTCAAGTCCTCTCTCACGCACAATTTAATAAATAGTATATGGAGAAATTACATATAAATGGCTTTAATTAAAATACAATGATTACGATACTGTATATAATCTTTATAATATTTCTTCTATCTGTATTAATATTTTCTGTTTTATGGTCAGTAAGTATCTTTACTTCCAAGTTTGTCTATAATCCAATACCTAAAAAATATTTTCCTGACATCACACAAGCTTTGTCTTTAAAAGACGATAGTGTTTTATACACGCTACCAACAGGGGATAGCAGATTATTTTTTAGTATCTTTAAAGAAAATAAAAATGTTAAAATATTTGGTATTGAAAAAAACTTTTTCTCTATAATTGTTTCAAATTTATATATTTTTTTGAATAGTAGAAAGTATTTTCTAAAAAAAGAAGAAAGATTGAATATAAATAATATAGAAATTCTAAAAAAAGATATTTTTGATATCGATTTATCAAATGCCACACACATATGTCTGTACATCTATCCAAATATTATGGATGATATGCTTACTTTTCTTGATGATAATTTAAAAAAGGGGACAAAAGTTGTCTCTATCAATTTTCAATTTACACAAAAGCGACCAACAAAGGAAATAGAGCTGAAGAAAAATAAATTTCAGCGTATAAATAAAATTTATGTCTATGAATTTTAGTATAAAATGCTATAATAAAAGTCATGATCAATGAAGATTTAATTGACTATATCCAATCACAGCTTAAGAAAAATGTTTCCGAAGAAACAATAATCCAAAAACTTTCAAATGCTGGTTGGATTTTTTCTGATATCCAAGAGGGGTTACGAAAAGTTAAAGAACCAGTCTTTGTTGAAAAACCAATTATAAATGAATTAGTAATCCAAAAATATATTCCTGAAACAGAGGAAGTGGAACAAGTAAATAAAGAAGAATCAAAAGTTGTTGAATTACAATATCTAGAAGTGCAAGCACCTAAAATACCCGATGTTCAAGTTCAAGAAGAAGTAAAACAAGAAGTCGTCACAGAAGAAGCAAAACAAGAAAATAAAGAAGAGTCAAAAGTTATTGAATTGCAGTATGCAGAATTACAAAAACCTAGCATATTCGATGTTCAAACTAAAGAAGAAATTAAAAAAGAAATAACCGAAGAAGTCAGACAAGAAATTAAAGAACAACTAAGAAAAGAAATCATCGAAGAAGTAAGGGAAGAGGTAAGAGAAGAAATAAAACATGAAAATAAACCAGAAGTACAGCCAGATCTAAAAGTCTGGACACCTTCAGTTTTGAATCCACAAGTTTTAGAAAATACAGAAACTCCAATACCCATAACTCCAATCACAGAGACGATTACAGTACCTAAAGATGTTGATCAACAAAAAGAGGGTAGTATCACCCCACAAGAAGAATTGATTCCGGTGTTAGTTAAAAATAATCCTGAAATTGTAACTAAACCAGAGGTCGCAACAGATTCAAACATCCACCAAAATATTAATTTTCAGAAACCAACTACCGTAGATATTAAAAATCCTGTAAATAAATTATCGATTATTCCCAATAAAGCACTCCTTTCTTCTTATCCATCGGACGTAGAAAAAGTACGTTCTTCGATAGTTTTGAAGGATCTACCTGTTTCTAGTAAAAGTAATTTATCTAAAATACTACTAATTATTTTTGGAGTAGGGGTAGTTCTCGTAGGTACCTTTTTTATTTTGAAATACTTTGGTATTTTTAGTAAACCACTAATTACCAGAGATCCTAAGACTGACCTCCTGTCGGCTCTGTCAAAGTTTTCTGAAAGAGATTCATATACTGTCGATACTCGTATTGATGTCTCGTCAGCATCTATTTCTGGTATAACAGCAAGTCTAATAAACGATGAAGTAAATAGATCAACTCAAAAAGATAATCTGTCTATTAAAAGTAAAGGTAAAGTAAATAATAAAAATAACAATAATTATTTCTTTGATTATCAAATGTCAGTCAAAAGCACTCTCTTACCAGAAGACATAGTGACAAATATCAAATACGCAGATAAGAATTTCTATATCAAATTCCCAGAATTGACTAAAATATTTGGTATAAATACTCCGAAAGAAACATGGGTTTTAACAAGTGCTGACAAAGTTAATTTAATATTGAAAACATTACCACCACACATAGAAGAAAGAATAAAAAAAGTTGATGTTTACAATATGCTCTCAGGGGATGTTCCGCCATATGTTGTTGCAAAATTTAATAAATCTTTTAAAAATTTTATAAAAAACTCTGAAGTCATTCTCGTGACAACTGAAGAATTCGATAATAAAATGGCTTATCATTATAAAATACAGCCAGATAGAAAAGTGACAAAAGAATTCTTTACTAGTCTTTTAGATATATTTAAAACTGGTAATAATCCTGTCGTTTCCCAACAGATAGATGAAGCACTCGGAGCAACTGTTTTCGATTCTATCGATGTGTGGATTGGAACGAATGATAACACTTTATATAAATATAATTTCAAGATGCATACGCCACTCTCTAAGATAATGGCCTTTGATGACAAATCAACTTCAAGTAACAATGTCGATTTAGAATGGGAGACAACCTATAGTGATTTAGGAGAGTTAAATAAATCAAATATTCCAACAGACAATGTTTCTATCGAAAATTATATTAAAACTATTAACGAATTGAAAACAAAAGATTTGATCGATACATTTAGAGTCTATACAAAAAACTTCTATACTACTTTTGGTAACTTCGGTAAAAATAATAATAAAGACGGAGATTGTGCACACCCAACTGCTACGTCTCTATTCTCACCGCTCGGACATGGTCGTCGTGGAGATATAATTGTTGGTGATATATCAAAGGTTATCCAGGATTTGTTAGTTCGTGTACCAACAGGGATGTTATGTTATTCTACGAGTAGTTCTTGGGCTATGTCCGCTCCGTATATGGATGGTACTTCTTATTGTGTCGATAGTTCAGGATTCGGCGATAAAACAAGTATTCCTTTAACTGGAGTTGTTTGTAAAAAATAAAATGATTAACGATTACATTCTCAAATGTATTATAATGCAGGTTTTATCTTTTTGTGGTTTTTTTATTGCTTTTTATATATATCGAAAGAAAAGCAAAAAACAAAAACTAATTTGTCCTAGACAAGGAGAATGCGACAAGGTGGTTAACTCAAGTTCGTCCTATTTTTTAGGTTTATCAATCGAGATTTTAGGATTATTTTATTATCTGTTTGTTTTTTTAGGATACATGCTAATCCTTAATTTATATTTTTTAAATTATAATTTCTTATTACTAGAGAAAGTTATAACTATTAGCACCGTCTTTGCTTTTTTGTTCTCACTTCGTTTAGTCTATCTGCAACATTTCGTCTTAAAGATGTATTGTTTTTGGTGTTTACTTTCGAGCGCGGTTTCATTTTTGATTTTCTTAGCATCTCTGAACTTCCTGTATAAATAAAGGGGAGTGGATTTATAAGTCATTTTCTGGTATAAATAAACAATTATAGGCTTTTGTCTGTAAATATATGGGGCTTATGGTGTAACGGTTAACACTGGGGTTTGTGGAACCCTCGATTCGAGTTCGATTCTCGGTAGGCCCCCATTATAATAAACCGCTTCGGCGGTTTTTTATAATGGGGGCCTAAGCAAGCAAACTTCTTTGCTTGCGTCCGAGGATCGAAAGACTTTTCTGTATTTTGATTACTATCAAAATTAGAAAAGTACCTGGCTACGTGGTAGCCGATTTTCGCTCGTACTATCTCTCGTAAATCTCTTCGGCGGTTTTTTATAATGGGGGCCTAAGCAAGCAAACTTCTTTGCTTATGTCCGAGAATCGAAAGACTTTTCTGTATTTTGATTACTATCAAAATTAGAAAAGTACCTGACTACGTGGTAGCCGATTCTCACTCGTACTTTCTTGCAAACCGCTTCGGCGGTTTTTTGACATAAATAACGATTTATTGTCACACACTTTGTGGTATTTACACATACATCAATATAACGTACTATTTTATATAGACATTGGTTCTTTTCAAAATCCATTTTCTAAAATTTAAAATTCCGTATTTGTAGGAAACATAAAGGGTACCTAGTAGGCTCCTTGTATGTTTCTTATAAATTTGGAGAGAAATTTATTCTAAACATAATTTTTTTAGTATTTATTTTTTAAATCTTTTAAAATTTTACAAATATGAAAAAAAGTTTTTTCGCGAGCATCATGCTTGCACTCTTAGCATTTTTTATTTTCGACCCGCCACCCGCCAAGGCAAACTCAAATAAAGCAAAACCTGCCAAGGCCTTTAAGCAAAAGACCACTGACATTCTAGTGTGGAATGCATGGACCAAGCCAGCCGGATTAAATGTAGTTATGGATAGATATGGAACTCGAACGAGCTCTATCGACAATAAATTGTTACATAGCATTTACGGAAAAAATAAGCCTTCTGCCAATATTTCCTATAATGGAAACATGGCTGAGGCGATTCCCAAAAAGGGAATTAACGTTACAAGAACAGACATCATTGAAGACGGTTCTGGTAAATTATTTTTCGCTTAGCTTTGACAAATACAAAACACGCATCCTCTCCGATGTGTTTTTTTATTGTAAAATTGACTTTACAATACTTTCTGGTAAAATTGTTTTATGTCAAAGGTTTTGAAAAATAATATATACGAGCTAAGATCTAAAAAAGGCATAACCCAAGAAGAGCTCGGTTCTGTTGTTTCTGTTAGCCGACAGACTATTATTTCAATAGAAAAAGGTAACTACACTCCGTCGGTGGGTTTGGCGATACTTTTTGCAAAGTTTTTTAAACTTCCGGTCGAGAATATTTTTTGGTATGATAAATAATATGAAATATATAACTTTTAAAGAATTCATACTTTTAGTGGCACTCTTAATTTTTGGCTTCCTTTTGTGGAACCCATTTGATCTTTTTATGTCTGACGCTATGCATATGACTGTCGGGGGACTTCTTGTTTTGTCTGTCGCTTTATTTACTGGCTTTGTCGTTCATGAAAAAATATCAGATGAGCGTGACATGGCACATCACAATATGGCTGGGCGTCTGGGTTACACTTTAGGCCTCGTAACTATTTCTCTAGGTATTGCTTGGCAGACTATATACATGCCCTATGACCCGTGGCTCTTTATAGCCTTACTTGCTATGGTTTTCGGGAAAGTTTTTTCTCGTATTTATAGTCGGATGTATATGTAATGTTTGTTTAGTGCTAGTCTTTAACTAGTTTGAGGATTGTCCGACCTTTGATCCTATTGTTTCAGAAGTTAAATAACATGTTATAATACACTTATTAATAATAGTTATATATAATTATATGTTAGATGGATTCAAAAGTTTTATTTTGCGGGGTAATGTTGTAGATCTAGCTGTCGGTGTGGTTATCGGTGCATCGTTTGGAGACATTGTGAAGAGTTTGGTAGAGAATTTACTTACACCGCTCATAGGTGCTATTGTAAAAGCTCCAGATTTCTCTAATTTATTCTTTACTATAAATGACAGCAAGTTTATGTACGGGAGTTTCTTAAATGCTCTTATCGCATTTATACTTGTTTCTGCAGCAGTTTATTTCTTTGTTGTGACTCCTATTAATAATCTGATCGCTCGTACAAAGAAAAACACAGTTGTCGAACCAACAACAAAAGACTGCCCAGAATGCGTAAGTACTGTGCCAATTCAAGCAAAGAAATGTGCTTTTTGTGCATCACCGATTGCTTAATTAAATGTTAAAAAATATTTTCCCGAAATCAATACTTTATTTAATTACTATCTCAAGTATTTTAAATATAGCTCGAATAATTATTTTTGATACTTATTCTTCTATTTATCTATTTTGGAATCTATTTTTAGGACTTGTATCTTATTTTATAACTTTGTATTTACTAAACACAAAACAGAAAGTATTACCGTTTTTTACGGTAGTACTTTTTGTTTTGTGGTTATTGTTTTTACCAAATGCTCCTTATCTCATTACTGACCTCATCCATATAAATGACAGCTTTGTTGTGCCACACATCTATGATGCAATCATGCTCATCCTCTATGCAATTCTTGGTTTATTATTGTTTTTATATAGTCTGACAAAGATGAAAAGTATTCTAGAAAGAAAGAATTTGTCTCATACAAAAATAAATTTATTTATCTATGCATCCATCCTGCTTTCATCTTTTGGTATGTATTTAGGCCGGTCCAAAGCCTTGCGTTTCAATAGCTGGGAAGTATTCTCTAAACCCGAGCATATATTCTCAAAAATTTTTGATATATTTTTATACCCAAGTATTTATGAAGAAGCTTATATTTTTACCATTGTGTCTTTTACGCTACTCTCGATGTCATACTTTTTATGGGTAGAATTTAGAAAATAAAGATCCAGCATTTCAATATCTAGAATTTATACTGACGAACGTTATAAAAACCGTAATTTGATCCGTCCTGATAGAAAATTATATGATGCTATGTGTTCTGTGTCAGGTGTCTCTATAAAAAGTGCATATCCGGATGATCGTCGTCCTCTAAATACAGTTTCTGATGAAATTTACAAGAAAGAGGTGCTCTAATTTAATAAAAAAATTTTAAAAACTGCAATTTTTGTCTAAAATTTTTTCTCTGAAAATAGAACTCAAAATTAGCCTAAAAGTAAACGACTTTTTAGGCTCTTTTTGCCAAACTATTGACGATATCGCCATCCGTTTACATAGTGTGAATTTTTATTAAAAAACCTTGTGATAAGACTTGTTATAGGGGTATAATACTAGTCCAAGTTTAGTTTTAGTTGCACATTATAAAGTTTCTTAATTTAAAAAAGTTATGACCATCAACATCACAAAGAGAGACGGAACAAAAATGAGTTTCAATGCTGATCGTATCAACAAATCCATCGAGCGCGCATGCGTCGGGATCAATGATCCAATCAGTAAAGTTATCCAAATAGCAACAGAAACTCGTCTTACTCTTTATGATGGTATAACAACAGAAGAACTTGACCTTGCAACTATAAATGCAGCACTCCAAAACACTCAATACGATTTAGACTTCGATAAAATCGCTACAAGATTGCTTTTAAAGGTTATCTACAAGAAAGTAATGGGGGATTATGATCCAGACAATGAAGCCTCTCCTATATCTAAAGAAGAATTTACTGAAATGCACAATGCTCGTTTCAAAGACTATGTTAATTATGCTGTCGAAAAGGAATTGCTCGACAAGAGAATGAACGAATTGTTTGATTTAAATGTACTTTCTAGTTACCTTAAAGTTGAAAACGATGATTTATATAAATACTCTGGTCTCTCAACAATGCTCAATCGTTATTTGATGAAAGACGAGAAACAAAATCCACTTGAAACACCACAATTTTTTTGGATGAGAGTAGCCATGGGTATGTCCCTGAACGAAAATGATCCAACAGCTTGGGCTATCAAGTTTTACGACAAAATGTCAGCACTTGAGTATTTGTCAGCTGGTTCTACAAATATAGGAGCAGGGACACCAAAGCCGAAACTTTCAAACTGCTTCCTTATGGAAATCCACGACGATATGGAGCACATTGGTAAAACAGTTTCAGACGTTTTGCTATTGTCTAAAGCAACAGGAGGTATCGGTCTATCTGTTACGAAATTACGCGCAGAAGGATCACTTCTTAAATCAAACAACACTGTTTCATCTGGACCTGTGCCATTTATGCATATTATAGACAGTGCTGTCCGTGCAGTTCAAAGAGGTGGTAAGAAAAAGGGTGCTCTGTGTTTCTATATGGAAAACTGGC
>JAYTNB010000038.1:0-9698 GCA_043748495.1 bacterium
ATTACAGCGAATTCAGTATCTACTGCTTTTTCTTTTTTTGTTACTTTTTTAGTTGTTTTAGCTTTTGTTCCCATAAATATGACTAATTGAAACTAGATAAACCCGTTTAATTTCAATCCTCTTATAATACACAAAAGTTTTGAAAAAAGCAAGAGAAGCTGTATACTGTGTCTATGATATCGAAATATAGATACAAAAACCTGACTTGGCTTGATTTGTATTCACCAAACCAAGACGAACTGGAACATGTATTAGAATCATACCCAAACAAGCATTTACATTTCATTATTGGTGACGATTTCTTGATTACAACACGTAAACAAGAAAGTCCAGCTATCCAAAAATTTGCAAATAATTTCGAAACCAATGTTTCCCTAGAAAGACCAATTCAAAATGACAACATTGATTCCCTCTTTTTTGATTTAGTTTCTTTGTTTAACAAACACGCCGATAGTCACGACATAAACAATCAATTAAAAGAAAAGATGGAAAAGTTGTCTCTACTAGAATCTGAGTACAAAGACCAAGTGAGAAAACACAAAAGAAAGATTAATTTTCTAAAGGGAATATTTGGAGTAACTTGCTTTTTATTTTTAATTTTTATATTAATTTTATGGTTTTAAAATTTTACAATTCACTGACATTAAAAAAAGAAGAATTTATTCCGATAAATAAAGACAAAGTTACTTTATATACTTGCGGACCGACAGTTTACAATTACCCACATATTGGTAACTATCGTTGTTTTGTTTTTGCTGACATTTTAAAACGAGCACTTTCATATAGTGGTTACAATGTCGATCACATAATGAATATCACCGACATCGATGACAAAACTATCCGCGATAGTATAAAAGAAGGAAAAAGCTTGTTAGACTTCACGCAGTTTTATACTGATGAATTCTTCAAAGACCGCGATATGCTTTCTATACTACCCCCACGTATTTATACTAAGGCCACAGACTATGTTTTAGAAATGTTACAAATTACAGAGAAACTAATAGAGAACGGTAACGCTTACACAACAGAAGATGGCTCGGCTTATTTTGATATTAAAAAAGATAAAGAATATGGTAAATTGTCACATTTTAAACTCTCTGACTTAAAAGACAATGCAAGTGGTAGACTGAAAAAAGACGAATACGAAAAAGAAAATGCTCAGGATTTTGCATTGTGGAAAGCATGGGACGAAAACGATGGCGATGTTTTCTGGATTCCGTCTGATATTTTAGGTCATGAAACCAAGTTAGCAAAAGGTCGTCCTGGTTGGCATATAGAGTGCTCTGCTATGAGCATAGCGACACTTGGCGAGCAAATAGACATCCACACTGGTGGCATAGACAATATGTTCCCCCACCACGAAAACGAAATCGCTCAGAGTGAAGGTGCAACAGGAAAAGAATTCGTAAAATACTGGCTACACTGCGAGCATTTGATGGTAGACGGTAAAAAGATGGCGAAAAGTGCCGGCAATTTTTATACACTTCGTGACTTGATAGAAAAGGGCATCGACCCTATTGCCTTTCGTTACTGGCTCTATACTGGACACTACAAAACAAAAGTAAACTTTACATTAGAGAGTGTCGAAGGTGCGCAAACTGCCCTTGAGCGTTTGTATGATAAATACGAAAAGTTGGGTAAAAACTTCGGATCTATAAATACTGAATATAAAAATAAATTCTTAGAATTCATCCAAGACGACCTAAACACTCCTCGTGCACTAGCACTCGTTTGGGATTTGTTAAATGATGAGAGCATAAACAATGCTGACAAAAAGAGTACCTTTCAGGACTTTGATAAAGTTCTCGGTTTTGGACTAGCTGACATTTCTCGTAATAAAAAGAAACAAAAAGAGATGTTAAAAAATATCCCCGAGGAAGTATTGAACATCGCTTCCTTTCGCGAGACTGCCCGAGCAAACAAAGACTACGCTCAAAGCGACAAATTGCGCGACCAAATACTTAAACTCGGTTACGAGATAAAGGATACAGAAAGTGGCACAGAGTTTATAAAGATATAAAAAACATTTATTTAACTGTGACAGAACGAATCATTCCCTCATGCAGAGTTAAGTTTTTATTTTTTCCTAGTGTCATTATGTGACTCAAAGATACATGTTTATTGTTTTGCAAATCATTAAAGTCTTTTTCTCCCATATCCTCTTCTCTAAATCTAATTGACATAGCGTCTCCTGAATCTTCTGTTTTATTAATTGAAGGATTTTTTATTTCAATATACACATCATCTTTTCCATCAAAATCATACAACTTCATTGTATCTATAACTTTTTCTTTTATCAAAACTAAAATATCTTTCCAATTATTAGAATGATCTTGATTACTAAGAATTATTTCTATTTTTCCATCAGATTTTTCTGAAACTTCAAAACCTACTGGTAAATTTGCTTTTAATGCTTCTAATACTTCATTTTTAGAATCCATATTATTTTTAAAGTTGTTTTCAAATGAATTCATACAGTTAGATAATTTATATTATAGTAATACCTATATAATACATCTCCTCGAGGTATAGAGTCAAGCCTATATATAAAAAAACAGTCATCTTGCAAGATGACTGTTAAATAAATATTTTTACAAATAAACTTTCATTAGCAAGGGTCCACTGTAATCACTTAAAAAGCTATTATCGAGATTATCTTCAAAGCTGTAAGTAATAGCTTTTGGTCTTACTTTGATTACTAACTTTACAAAATTGGTAGCTCCGTAGGTTAATACACCAAATCCCCGAGATTCGCTAGACAATAAATTAAGATCTATTAGCATCTTAAGATAAGGATCTTCTATGTGAATATAAGAATTTCCCAAAAATTTTTTTTCTTTCAAAATCTCTACAATCTCTATTTTTTCTTCAATCATAAAAGAGTTGATCGAAGTAAATATATTATTTCCGAACGATACCGTCGAACCTCTTAATTTAAATATTTGATCTTTATTTTCAAGACCAAAATATTTAATGAGAGTTTCATAACAAGCATCGAAAGTCTTTTCATTTTTTTCTTCCATTTTTTTTATTAATTTGTTTATTTTATACAATCTTATCACAAATAAACACTTTTGTCAAGTAAAATTAAGCATTATTTTCAAGGTTATTTAACAAAAGAGTATTTAATTTTGATTCATTAAATGTATAAAAATAAAAAAACGCCAAAAATTTTTGACGTTTTAAAACTAAATTTTTACTAAAGGATCAAATCCTGTTAGTTTTAAATTTCTTTCTTCAAATTCTTCACTGCGTCGGTCAAGTTTTTTAAGTTTGTCACCTTGTTTAATATAACCTTGTACAACTAAACGATTAATTAGAAATCGAGTATTGTTTTCAATTGATTCAATTTCAACAGTCTTTGAATCGACATGTATCACAACAAAGTAGTGCCATGGTAATTCATAACCTTGATTCTGCATTTTTCCTCGGTTATGTTTCGCCCCGAGTAAATAAAAGAAAATTATTATAAATAGCAAAAATAAAAACGATATAATCCAGAGATATTTTTCCATTGCAAAAATATTTAAATATTTAATTTAAGGAAAATTATATCACGAAATATTAAAAAAGCAATAGTAACTAAATCTTTTCTTTTAGAGCTATCTGGCAGAGTTTGTACAGAACGCGAGCGCCGACATTGCCGTCCCATTCACTATTGTCCCCTTTGGCAACTTCACACAGATCAAAACCAATTATTGTTCGTCCTGACTTTACGATTTCTTCAAACAAATAAACCATTTCATTTAGCGAAAATCCGCCTAGAACTGGAGTGCCAGTATTCATACTCAGATATGGCAAAAGTCCGTCAATATCAAAAGAAATATAAACATTGTCTGGAAGCTCTTTTACTATTTTTTTAGCTTCCAATGACCAATTACTACCTTCAAATAAGTTTTTCTTGATTTCGTAATCAGTAAACATTTTTACTTTACCACTAGACTCTATTGCAGTTTTATTTTCTTGTTCGCAGAAATCTCTAATTCCAATTTGAACTAGTTTACTTACCTCTGGTATTTGGATTGCATTATAGAAAATAGAAGCATGTGAGTAAGTCATGCCTTCATATGCATTGCGTAGATCAGCATGAGCATCTATGTGAAGTATCCCAAAGTTTTTGTATTTTGTAGCGAGTGCTTGCATATAACCTAAAGGGCAACTGTGATCACCACCGACTAAACCAACTATTTTGTTATTATTTATTTGCTCTAAAGTTTTATCAAAAACGTATTTATTGAAAACCCTGCTTTCAGTGTTTATAGAATTTAAAAGTTTTTTATCTGTTATACCTTTTTCGTATTTTTTTAAATAACTTTCTACTTGTTTTCTTGTTATTTTATTTTGTAGGATTATCTTTTTATCAATTGGCAACATTGCTATGCCTTTTTTCCAAGCATCTGGATAAAGCGGATCGAAAAGGTCTATTTGTTGTGAAGCCTCGAGTATGGCAAGTGGCCCTGTAGCCGCGCCACTCTTATAAGAAACAGTTGCTTCCCATGGCAATGGTAACAAAACAAGTTTTGATTCATCTGTATTAAAAGGTAAACCAAAGATACCATGATCACGTAGACCATTTTCATTTGGATTGAACTTTTCTATTTTTTGATCGATGGTATTTTTCATATATTAAGAAAGTCTATTTTTAAAATCTTTATAATTAAATTTTTTGATTAATTTAAATTTATTTTTCTTATCGAGTGTATAGATAGACGGCAAGTCGATACCGTTGAAAGTATTGTTCTTTACCATCGTATAGATAGCCATATTCATAAATACTACTTTCTGACCGATTTGTAAAGGTTTTTCGAATTCGTATTCACCTATTACATCGCCTGTTAAACAAGACGGACCGACGAGTTTGTAAATATTTTTTGTAACTTTCTTTGCAACTACTGCCTCTGTATATGACGCATGCGCGACCCCTAGTATGGTTGGCGCATAAGGCATCTCTAGTACGTCTGGCATATGAGTTGTGGCCGATACGTCGAGCACTGCTATATTTACATCGTTATTAAAGACATCTAAAACAGTTCCCACCAGTACTCCAGCATTTAGACCATTGGCCTCGCCTGGTTCTAGATACACTTGTATATGTGGGTAGCGTTGTTTGAATCCTAGAATAATTCTTACTAACAATTCCCTGTCATAATCTGCACGTGTTATATGATGCCCACCACCAAAGTTGACCCATTTCATGTTGGTTAAATACTTGCCGAACTTTTTTTCAAACACTGCAAGTGTGCGCTCGAGTGCATCAGAATTCAATTCACACAAAGTATGAAAGTGCAGTCCTTCGATTCCGTCTAGGCTCTGCCCCTCAAAATTCTTCTCTGTTACTCCGAAGTGTGAACACGGTGCACATGGATCATACATGGCGGTCTCTGTCTCGCAATGCTCTGGATTAACACGCATACCGCAAGAAATATGTTTACCTCGCCCGATTTTATTTAGGGTAGATTTTTTAATTATATCTTTTACAGATTCGAAGTTAGAAAAAGAATTAAAAACTAAATGATCTGAGTATTTAATATATTCTTTTATATTTTCCTTTGTATAAGACGGTGAGAAAACATGGTTTTCTTTTTTGAATTCCTCATAACCGAGTCGCGCTTCATTTATGGAACTGGCTTCACTTCCTGATAAATATTTGCGTGCTAATGGAAATGTCGAAAACATAGAGAAGCTTTTGAGTGCCATTAGAATCTTTGCCCCAGTTCGTACTTCTATATCGTGAAGAATCTTGAAATTCTCTTCCAACTTTGAAAGTGACACGACATAAGACACATTTGGGATTTTAGTAAAATCAACTTTATCCCAAGCCCCAGTCTCGATCCATGGTTCTATAAATTTTTTATCAGTATTTGACATTAGTATTTTTTCTTAAGTTCTTTTGGTAAATCTTTGAGTGTTTTGATAGTTGTCGAGAGACCGAGTTTCTTCATTTCGTCTATAAATATTTTAGAATCAAAAACCTTGTCTTCTACGTTTTTACAACCGAGAGCTTTCCACTTGCCTTCTAACACAAGCTTTGCACAAGTAACAGTCGGTATAGCTGTTGTATAACCGATAGCATTACCATTTGTTTCTTTAAACGCTTCTTTATGGTCGCAGACATTGTACATGTAAACTACTTTTTTCTTACCATTTTTAATACCGGTCATTATGTTACCTATGTTTGTCTTTCCGACATAGTTATCGTTAAAGTCCTCCCCTGTTGGAAGTATCTTTTTGAGAAATTTAACTGGTATAACTTTAGTTCCGAAATAATCGACTTCATCAATACGAGTCAATCCTATCTCATAAAATACACGTAGATAAGTTAGGTAATTCTTAGAAAATGTCATCCAGAAACGGATACGCTTTAGATCTGGCATATGAGTCGGGATAGTCTCCATTTCTTCGTGATAGATCATGTATGGAGTGTGTACGCCTGCCTCTGGGAATTTGAATTCAAAGTACGCTGGGTTTTCGTCTATCAATCTGCCTCTTTCCTGCCATTTACCATTTTCCCAAAAATGAATTGGCAAAATCAATTCCCGTAAATTTATCTCTGGGTCAAAGTTTGGAGCAAATTTTATTTTAGAATCTTTTGAACCACCGTTACAGTCGAGGATATCGATAGTATGAACTTTATCAAATAGATAATCACGAGCATAAGCAGAATAAATATTTGAAACTCCAGGGTCGAAACCGATGCCGAGTATAGCCATCAAGTTTTTCTTTTTAAATGCTTCATTTTTTGCAAGCTGAAGTTTATATGAAAAGCCGTATTTTTTTGGATCTTCGTAACAAGCTGTATCTATGTAGTTCACGCCGTATTCTAAACAAGCATCCATGACGGTCAGATTGTCATAAGGACTACCCCAGTTTACAACCAATTCTGGTTTTATTTCTTTAAGTAAATTTACAAATGCTGTTTTATTGCTGACATCTATCTGATGGAGTTCTAACTTACTTGCCCCGCTATTGGCGGTATTTTTTGAATTCTTTGCTTGCCCGCCAGATTTTGTACTCAAATTAAGGCGGGTCTTATTTTTTATAGATTCAACAACCTTTTGACCTTTAGACAAGGTACGGCAAGCAATATGAATTTCTGAAAAAGTCTGTGGCATTTGCGCCATTTTGTGTAAACCGACACTTCCTACATTCCCACAACCAATAACAAGTATTTTAGACATAGTAATTTATTACAATAATATATTAATAACAAGACCATTATACCACAATTTTAACCTATACTAAAAATACTTTTTTGACTTGAATTAATCTTTTAACTGCTTTCATAAATGAATCATAATTCTTACCAATCTGCTTGCGGTTTATTGTGTAGCCTTTGGTCAAATGTTCGCGAAGTGTCTTTGTCGCCCATTTGCGGAACTCAGTAGCTGTTTTACTGTTTACCCTGTAACCAACAGACAGAATCATATCTAAATTATAATGATTCACCTCACGCTCTATTTCTCTATTTCCTTCTTTTTGAACTATCCGGAAATTCCGGAGAGTTGCCTTCTCAGAAAGCTCATTTGTTTTATATATATTTCTTATATGTTCACTAATAGTTCTAACATCTACACCAAAAGCCTCAGCTATCTGCGCCTGTGTAGCCCAAAGTGTCTCGTGCGAAAAATCCCCACGGAGCTCGAGTACCCCATTTTTAGCTTGGTAGATTATCAACTCTTTATTTTTTGTAATCTTTTTCATAATTTTTTTAAACTAAATCAATACCTAAACTTATAATATATTCAGCAAGAGAGTTACTGTCTGTGTATAAAAATCCTTGCATACCAACTCTCAGTGCTCCGTCAACATTTGTTTGGCTATCATCAATAAATAATGATTCTTCTGGTTTTGAATTAATTTTTTCTAAAGTAAGTAGATAAATTTCTTTATCAGGTTTTGTTACTCCGACTTTGGAAGAAATAACAATTTCATTGAATAGATTTTTAAATTCAGGATAATCAGTATAGATTTTTCTTTCAAAAAATGAAGCGTTTGCATTTGATAATAAAACAGTTTTAAATCCTTTATTCTTTAATTTTAAAATTGTGTCTGCAAGATTATTATCTAATTTTAAGAAACTATCAATTTCTTCTCGAAGTTTTTCTTTAGTAGAGATTACTCCGTCATACTTCAAAAAATATTCAACAATGTCATCTTCTGATAATTTTCCTAAATCAAAATCTTTAAATACACTCTCTAGATTTTCATCTACAAATCCATGTTTTAGTCTATTCTCTTTGTACCAACCGTTTAATACTGGATCATAAATTACCCCGAAGCAATCAAATATAAAAGTGTTTATTTTATGTTGCATAAGATTATTCTACCACTTTCTCACTCATCTAAAAACTCCGATGGTCGTCGAGCAAGGTAATCACATTTGCGATGATCTTTCTTGCCAATTTTGTGGGTTCGTAAATACTAGTTAGATCCAGTACAAGCAACTCGTGCGTATGTTAATACTTGAAATTCTTTTGTTGTATCTGGAACTAGTAATCCACCCTGATCTTTTAGTGGATAGCGCAATTTCTCAAGTCCAACCAGGCCTGCTCTAAATATCTCTTTTTCTTTACCTTTTGATCCTTCAATTACATACGAATAGACATCGGTAATTACATTGTTCTTTAAAGTCCCCACAATGGTTCCATTGTAACCATTAGTCATATCCGGTCCCTTTTGAGTTCCTGTTTTGGTTCCAGTTACGATACTGCCTTTTATGGTTATATCGATAAATTCACTTGTTGCATATGGAGCATCTGTGGTAGCTTCGTGACTGTAAGTGTAGCATTGACGGCCATCAGATAGGACGATGGCTTTTTGTATATCAAATGCCTTAAGTGGATTTGATTTAAAGATACTTTCTGCTTGTTCATACCCTTTACTATAATCGAAATTCCAACGCGCAGGAAGAACAAAGACATAAGAGTTATTTCGTGCCAACTCTGTTGCTTTAATCGGAGCAGCTGACACTACAAATTTTTCGGCCATATATAAATCCCACTGATCTAAAGTAAAAATCATTATTGGCAGATCTTCATAAGGAACAGCCGAAGTCCAATTTGGGTTTCGTATTAAAAGAGTTGTTCCTGTTTGTTTTGTAGTATTTTTTGTTATAGGAGTTCCATTCCAAGTCTTTTTAATAATTGAATACCCACTCCAGTCATCCGGTAAAGAAAAAGTAAAACCATAGTCTGCGTTATTGTAGAGTACTAGCGAGTCATTTACGCAATCAGTTGATTTTTCAAATTTATAAGATAAATCGTATGTAATTTTATTTAAATCAACTAAATGCGTTCCATCTTTATTCATGTCTCCGTATCCACGGACGAAACCATTATCAGATTTTTTAAATATGACTTGCATGACAGAATTAATTCCTTCAGAATTAAAAGAGTATTCTCCTAGAAGGATCCCATCTTTGTATGTGCCTGTATATGTGCCAGTCGAACTGTCTTTTTCGAAATTCTTGAAAGAAAGTTTACCTTCAAACGATTCTCCATTTTGAGATTGGACATCGAGAGTATAGACGTCCTTTGCCAAATGTGCCACATAACATCCTTTTATTAGATCTCCTGTCACTATCGGATTTCCTTGATTGGTAGGTTTAGATTTCGTTTTGTAGTAATACAAAAAGACACTAAAGATAATAATAGCGACTACTGTGATAAATATTTTTAAATTGTTGTTCATAATATATT
>JAYTNB010000039.1:0-2199 GCA_043748495.1 bacterium
TACAGAGAAACCAAATACTTACCGTGACTCTCTCATCTCTTGGTTTGCAAATGTAAATAACAAGATTGACGAATTGTTTGTGAAGAGGTTGAGGGCGGAGAGGATTCAAACTAAAGAATTTTGTATCGATGAAGTTTGTGTTACAAAGGAGGAATTGTTGAAATTAAAAACAGATAATCAGGGTACCGTTGAAGTAGAAACTATCGTTGAACCTGTCGTTGATCCTGCTCCTACGCCAGATCCAGAGATAGTTGTTCCAGAAGGTCCAATCATCGATGGCACCACCGCAGTTGATCCAGAAGTTGTTCCAACAATCATCCCAACAGAAACAATAGTCCCAACAGAAGAGGTGGTTCAATAATTTGCTCATTTATAATCTCTATGTATCTCAAATAAAAAAGTGGACACAATATGTGTCCACTTTTTTATTTAGTCTTTAATTTGTTAGAGACTTTTTACTAAACGAGCGAAAGTTTCAGGATTTTTTTGTGCTATATCTGAAAGGATTTTTCTGTCTATTTCTATGTTCTTTTTCTTTAAAGCGTCTATGAATTTACTATAAGACATACCGAGAGTGCGGATTGCAGCATTGATACGTAGTGTCCAAAGTGAACGAGCGTCGGCTTTCTTGTCTTTGCGGTGAGCAAATGAATAAGCACCAGAGTGTTTCAAAGCTTCTTTTGCTTGAGCGACTTTTGTACTGCGTCCAAAACGAAAACCTTTCGCTTGTACTAGGATATTTTTTCGACGTTTGTTTTTAGTTGTTCCTCTTTTTACTCTTGTCATATATATTTTTTTATTTATTAGGAAATTTTAAAAAGTTATTTTGGGAGCTTATGGGCGGGCAGATTACCCGAGGACCTAAGCGAGCAATATAAATTTTTAAAATTTCCTAACACTTTGCTTATAATTATTTTGCATTAACTAAAAATGTTCGCGCGTCTTTGATAGAAATAGGGAAGTTGTTTGTCTTCCTTCCTGCCAATTGTTTTGAACGTGATTGTTTAGCGTTGAAATGATTGAAACCAGGGGCACGAGATAAAACTTTACCTTTTCTTGTTACTTTTAAACGCTTTGTTAATGACTTTTTTGTTTTTATACTCATATACTTGACCGTTAGAATTTTAATTCTGATAGGTTATTTTAGTTAATAATTTAAATAGTATTTGTACTTTCTTCTTTCTTTTGTGGCATTGGGGCTTGGACCTTGTCTTTTTCTAGCGTTATTGTCGGACCCTTTGGACCCATCTTGTAAGCTTCTGCTACTTTATAATTTTCTGTGATTAAATGCAAGACCCTGTCTAAACGTTCTTTCAGAAAATTCGGAGCCATATATTTAGAACGACCAGAAAGGAAAAGTTCGACTTTAATACGGTGACCTTCTTTTAACCACTCACTAGCCTTTTTGGCTTTGAGGGTCAAATCACCATCACCTGTACCGATTTTAACCTGAATAGATTTTGTTTCGGTGGTTTTAGAGCCTTGTTTTGCTTTCTTTTGTTTCTTATTGAGCTCGTATTTATATTTACCGTAATTTGCTATTTTTACTATTGGAGGATTTGCTTTTGGAGAAATCTCTATCAAATCGAGGCCTTCGCTGTCGGCACGTGACTGAGCGTCTTTTAAAGACAAAATACCTAGATTTTCACCAGTACTCGAGATAACTCTAACCTCAGCTGCACGTATTTGATTGTTTATTCTTTCTCGTATTTGCAATGTATAATTCCAATAGGGTAATAGATTTACAGTGTTTTTCAACAAAGTTACCTGTGAATAATATAGCATATTTATGTTAGTATAGCAATATGCCTCCTAAATATGTCACATTTTATAAAAAACAAGGACAAACACCACTTGAAGTTATCGATGAACTAAAAGCAAACCATAAAGACTGGTCGTCTTTACCGATGACTTATGCTGGACGCCTCGATCCGATGGCCGAAGGGTTAATGATTATTTTAATAGGTGAAGAATGCAAAAATAAAGAGAAATATTTAGGATTGGATAAAGTTTATGAATTTGAGATATTGTTTGGTTTCGAAAGTGATACTTTTGATTTGTTGGGATTGGTTAAGGATAATGAGCAAAAAGAAAAAATAGAACTTTTTGATAGTGAATCTTTTAAAGAAACTTTGAATAGCTTTGTTTGTAAACAAGTTCAAAAATATCCGAGCTATTCGTCAAAGACAGTTGATGGAG
>JAYTNB010000040.1:0-4671 GCA_043748495.1 bacterium
TACAGAGAAACCAAATACTTACCGTGACTCTCTCATCTCTTGGTTTGCAAATGTAAATAACAAGATTGACGAATTGTTTGTGAAGAGGTTGAGGGCGGAAAATATAGAGACAAAAGAGATTTGTATGGTAAAAGGATCGGGAACCAAGGTTTGTTTCAACGCTGATCAGATAGAAAGTGCATTAAACGATAATATAAATGCTATAATTACACCAGTTACTCCAGACCCTATCGTATCAGACCCCGTTGTAGTAGATCCAGTGGTAGACCCAGTTATACTCGATCCTGTACTAGACCCAGTTGTAGTAGATTCACCAGTGATAGAAACCCCACCAGAAGTAGTAGCACCAGATAATGGAGAAGCGATCATCACACCATAAATTTATTTTAAAAAAACAACACACAAAATTAACATCAATTATTTAATCAAAATTATATGAAAAAATTCATCACACTTTTATTTGTATTCTCTTTTGCAAATGTGGCTTATGCTACAGATGGGACAATCGAGCCTGCATTTCATACAGCTCAACTATGTGAAAATGTAGGTTGTACTGTAACAAGTACATCCCCAGTGAATTTTGGATATTTTTCGTATACTCCCGGTTCAAACATCATAGTTAGTGATGCCAGTTTGAGTGGCTATATGTGGGGGAGTAGTATGGGTTATGTTGTTTTAAATTGTAATCAAACGGCGAGCGGTTGTAGTCCTATCAATGGTAACTTTAAAGTTATAAACACCAATGGTTTTTTGTCTGGTTATGCCTGGGGAGACGTTGCTGGGTGGGTTAATTTCGGTCCTTTCTTAAATAGTAGTGCTCCGCGAATTTACATTAATAGCATAGGTGAACTAAATGGTTATGCTTGGGCTCAAAATTTCGGCTGGATAAAGTTCGATTGTACAGATCCAAGTTATTGCGTGAAAACAAATTATCGAAGGCCTGTCGTTACGGGCGGAGGAGGAGTGATAATACCACCGATAAATCCTAATCCAATTATAAATCCTAACCCAGTTGTACCACCGCAACCAAAGATAGTTCCTGATAAAAAAGTCTACCCAAAGACTCCTCCTAGTACAGAAGTCACTATTCCAATAAATGAAGGTGAGGGTCCGATACCAGTCTTTGACTTTTCTGATTTAGACAATAATCAAACATCTCCAGTGGTAGATGAGACACAAAATAGTGTCCCATCAAGTAAATACAATTTCTTTAAAGACCTCAGGATAAATAATTTTTTCGTTAAGTCTAACTACAATTTCCTAGATAGTATGCTTTTTGTTCAAAACAAGAACAAATTCTTTTCAGACGTATTACTTATAGATGTAATTATTTCTATTTTAGTATGGCTTGTTTCAGCTGGTTTGGTTTTCTGGTTGATTTTAAAAAATAGTCCTTATTCTAAAATCGTATACAAAGAAACAGGTAAACCAGTCGAGAAAAGTTTCATCTCGGTTATTTCCACGACAGATGGAGAAACAAAATACAAAAAGTATACAGATGGGAAAGGTCGTTATCGTTGTTTCCTTCCTGGAGGTATGTATACTATAAAAGTAGAACAACAAGACCAGTACGGTTCATGGAGGACTGTCCACACTTCTGAACCTATAAAATTTGCTTTTGGCTTCGCTAAAAACTTAACACAGATATAAAGACTTGCTTTTTTCCTTACACTATAGTAAAGTACATACACAAATAAAATATGCCAACAATAAATCAATTAGTTCGAAAGAACCGAAAAACTATCAAAAAGAAGTCAAAAGCCGTAGCACTTGCACGTGGTTTTAACTCAATACAAAATAAGCCTGTTTTTTACCCAGCTCCATTTAAGCGTGGCGTTTGTACAAAAGTTAGTACAACTACTCCAAAGAAGCCTAACTCAGCTTTGCGTAAAATCGCTCGTGTTCGTCTAACTAATGGTATGGAAGTTACAGCTTATATTCCAGGAGAAGGGCACACACTCCAAGAGCACTCTGTTGTTATGATTCGTGGTGGTCGTGTAAAAGACCTCATCGGTGTACGTTACCACATAGTTCGTGGTCGTTTAGATGCAACTGGTGTCGACAAACGTCGTGTTTCTCGTTCACTTTACGGTACAAAGACTCCAAAAGCAGGTACTCCTGTTCCAACTAATAAGAAAAAATAATTTAAATATATATGCGAAGAAAAGTAACAAATAGAAATATAGTTGATCCAGACATAATGTATAACTCCCAAAAACTTGGGAAGTTTATTAACAATATAATGCTAGATGGTAAAAAGGAAACTGCTCGCAAAGCTGTCTACAAAGCTTTTGATATAATCAAAGAAAAAACAGGCAATCCAAATCCTCTTGAAGTTTTCGATACAGCTATAAAAAATGCAGCTCCAATGGTAGAAGTTCGTTCACGTCGTATCGGTGGTGCAAACTATCAAGTCCCTCGTGAAGTTCGCCCAGAACGCCGTACAGCATTGGCTATGCGTTGGATAATCCTCGCTGCTCGTAATAAAAAAGGTGCTCCAATCCATCAAAAACTCGCTGAAGAATTGATTCTAGCTTCTAAAAATGAAGGTATCGCAGTCAAGAAACGCGAAGACACTCATAAAATGGCAGAATCAAACAAAGCATTTGCCCATTTTGCTTGGTAAACCCGCACACTTAATTTGTCATAGCTTTTTATTCTGCCAATAACTTACAACAAGAAATCTATATTAAACATCTATATCTATGTATAGGTGTTTTTTATTTCGAAAAAGCAGAATCAATGACAAATTAAGTGTGCGGGTAAATTTAACCCTGACACTTATGTATAAGTGTCAGGGCCACCCTAATCTAAACTTCTTTTAATGCGTTCTTTTAAAAATCTCCTCGCATTTCCTCTTAGTTTCAGAGCCTGCTCTCTTTCTCGAGCATCTTTTTCATTTTTATAAGCTTCATAATACACAAGCTCAAAAGGTATTCTAAACTGAGTTGAGAACGACTTACCGTTTTGATGTTCAGAAAACCGTCTTTTTAAATCATTTGTACTACCAATATATAGTTCTTCATCTTTTTTGCTTTTCAGGACATATAGATAAAACATATATAAATCATAACATAAAATTATGCACTTGTGACTTTTTCTTGCTTATTTTTAAAGATGTTTGTATAGTGAAGAAAAATTGTAAACAAACAAGATAAATATGGAAAATTCAATTGGAATAGGGGACACTGTTGCCTATAATTGTGTTTGTGGAACTATTCACGCTATTGTCTTGAGTATAAAACAAGACGGTAAATTAATTTTGAATACTCGTGAGAAACATAAGTTATTAAAACCTCTTAAAAATGGTCAAGAGTATGTCACTTTAATCAAAAATGTCTGTGTTTTACCTCACAGGGTAAAAAAAATTTTATAAAAAGCCTAGCAAAGTCTAGGTTTTTTTTATTTGCCCGTACACTCATATTGCCATAGTTGCAATATAGTGTTTTTGTATGTTTAAAATAAACTATATATAGTTGAGATTAATTTTATATTGACTTATGAGCTTGTTATTGCAACAAAAAAACACAATGGCATTATGAGTGTTCGGGTTTGCAAAAAAAGGTTATTTGTTGTATATTCTATCTACACAAGACGAATTCGTCTTTTTATTTTTATTAGTAATTCAACCCACACACTTAATTTTCCGTTATTCTGCTTTTTCAATATAAAGCTTAATTATACTCAAAAGTTTAACAATGAATATGATTATCAGTAAGATATTAATAGCAGAATAAAAAGCTACGGAAAATTAAGTGTGCGAGTATATATATGGAAAGAGATTACCCTTTAGAAAAAGTTAGAAATTTTGGAATTATTGCTCACATCGATGCTGGTAAAACAACTACATCAGAACGCGTGCTTTATTATACTGGTATGTCACACAAAATAGGTGAGGTGCATGACGGGGCTGCGACTACTGACTGGATGGAACAAGAAAAAGAACGCGGTATCACTATCACATCTGCTGCTGTGACTTGTTTTTGGAATCCAACTTATGCACTTACTGATAAAAATAAAAAAGTTCGTTTCAACATAATCGACACACCAGGACACATCGACTTTACTGTTGAAGTAAAGCGTTCACTTCGTGTTCTCGATGGTGCTGTTGTTGTTTTCGACGGTGTTGCTGGAGTTGAACCACAAAGTGAAACTAACTGGCGCTATGCTGACGAAGCAATGGTTCCTCGTATTTGTTTTATTAACAAGCTCGATCGTACAGGAGCATCTTTTGAGCACTCATATAAAACGATTCTCGATCGTCTTTCAAAAAACGCTGTTCGCATGCAAATACCGATTGGTCTTGAAGAAAATCATGTTGGAGTTGTAGACCTTTTGAAAATGAAAGCTTTCTATTTTGAAGGGGAAATGGGAATGAATGTTATTGAAAAAGATATTCCAGAAGAATTAAAAGCAGAAGCTCAAAAATATCACGCTGAACTTGTCGAGAGAATAGTTGAACAAGACGATGAAACTATGACGGCTTATTTAGATGGTGTTGTTCCAGAATTTTCGGTTCTAAAGACTTTAATGCGTAAGGCTGTTATCGCTAACAAGATTTTTCCAGTTTTTGCAGGTTCAGCTCTTAAAAATAAAGGTGTTCAATTAGTACTCGATGCTGTTGTGGATTATCTACCAGCTCCAACTGACATTCCTCCGATAGAAGGCTTG
>JAYTNB010000041.1:0-3466 GCA_043748495.1 bacterium
ACAAAGTGTCAGCACGAGTTGTAAATACTTTTATTTTATCATCACTGTCTTTTATTTTAAATTCTATCTCACTACCGATACTTTTCCCTATCCAATTACGTTGTTGGATTTTTATTTTTTCTAGATAATCTACACCATCTAAATCACTATCTAATCTATCAGCGTATTTTGTAATAGCAAGCATCCATTGTTCTTTTTCTTTCTTTGTAGTCTCACCACCACAACGCTCGCAGTGCCCGTTTACTACTTCTTCATTAGCGAGACCTATCTTACAATTTATACACCAATTGATAAGTGTTTTAGTTTTATAAGCGAGGCCTTTCTTATACAATTGGAGAAATATCCATTGAGTCCATTTAAAATAAGCCGGATCTGTAGTGTTTATTTCCCTATCCCAATCAAAACCGAAGCCAACAGATTTTAATTGCTTTCGAAAAGTATCAGTATTTTGTTTTGTCACTTTTTCTGGTTGGATACCAGTTTTTATAGCGTAGTTTTCTGTTGGTAAACCAAAAGCGTCCCAGCCTATCGGGTATAAAACATTGTACCCTTCCATCCGACGCTTACGTGTGATGATATCCATCGCTGTGTTACTGCGTATATGTCCTACGTGAAGTCCTGCTCCAGACGGGTACGGGAATTCTATAAGTCCAAAAAATGCTTTTCCTTTCGTGCTATTTTTAACAGAATAAGTTTTTTTCTTATCCCACTCGCGTTGCCACTTTTTTTCGATCTTTGTATGGTTATACTCTTTCTGCTTGCCCGTCCGTAGCTTTGCGGAGGCGGGCCACTTTTTTTCTATTTTTTTATGATCGTAGTTTTTCATTTAAATTTTTATTGATTAAACTTCTTCACTGCAAGCCAGATGAGTGAACCGAGAGCGAAACCTAGGATTAGAACTTTTATAAGTTTGTCGGCACTGTTCCAATAACGCATAGATGCGATAATCAGTGACAATACTCCACCCCAGGAAAATGCAACAGGCAAAACAGAAACTGTTACAAACGCTCCTGCAACTATTGAAAGGACCCCTAGTACAACTAAAGTTATAAATACATTTCTGTCATATATTTTACGGGCTTCATCATAATTTTTTTGATTTGTATAATTTGAATCACAATAACCTTTGATTTCATCTTTTTGCATTTTACTATCTATTTGGACAGGTTGCGGGTAAGTATTTGCATTCCACTGACCACCGATAGCTAAACATTCATCTTGATTTTGTATTTCTTTTACAATTTGAGTAGGTTTAAAATAATCATTGTAATCTGGCTCATTGTATACAAATGAAATAGCATAATTAAAAAACATATTCATTACGATTACGATACCGACAGTAATTGCTATTTTTATAAACTTGTTAGTTTTATTTTGTGTATTTTGTTCCATATGCTTTAAAGTATATCAAAAAAGTGTTATAATAGGAAATATGCAAAAAGAGAGAAAACAAGTAAATAAATTGGAGAGATTCTCGATACAAGCTACACGTTGGATAGGATCACTCGAATCACTTATTTTCCATACTATATTTTTTATGGGAATTTTTTCTCTGACTTTTTTTGGTGTTGCTATCGAAAAAGTTTTACTTATTGTAACTACTATTGTGTCTTATGAGGCTATATACTTATCTATATTTATACAAATGTCTGTGAATCGTCAAGCTCGTAAACTCAAAGCGGTCGCTCGTGATTTAGAAGAAATTCAAGAGGATGTGGAAGAGATCCAAGAAGACGTCGAGGAAATCCAAGAGGATGTTGAGGGCATCGAAAAAGACGTGGAAGAGATCCAAGAAGATGTGGAGAGTATCGAAAAAGACGTTGAAGAGATCCAAGAAGATGTCGAGGAAATAAATGAAGAATCTGAAGAAGAAGAAAAAATAGAAGAGGAGGAAGACAAGAAACACGACCAAATGATGAGTCGTATCGAAGACACTTTAGGCAAGCTCATAAATGAAATAACAGAATTAAAAAAACAAGAGAAAAAAGTTACCAGATCTAAAAAGTAATTTTTACGTCTCCTTGTCTTAAAACATTGAATTTATTATTTTTGTACTCTACTAGAGTACTAGGCTTGGCGTCTCTCGTCCCAACACAAATATAGCAGTCTACATTAGCACCAAAATACTTTTTGGCTTCAGATCTTTTTTTTGCATGTGGCATGCCTTGAGGGTTAGCGCTCGGTGCAAGAATTGGACCCACTTTTTGTATTAAATTAAATAGATTTTTATTTCTCTTTGATATCATTCGGAAAGCGATAGTCCCTAGACCACGGTGCAAGTATTTTAAATCTTTTAGTATTTTTTTATTTTGTATAGGTAAAATGACACTGACTTTGCCGGGCCAAAAATTCTGAAGGAATTTTTGGCCCTCTTCTCCTAATTGCACTCCGAACTTTTCCAAATTCTCGAAACTGTTTATAAGCACTATACACGCTTTGCCAACATCGCGGCCTTTTATTTTATAAACTCTCTCTACAGCCTTTTTCGAAAATGCATTACAAACAAGCCCGTAAATAGTATCGGTTGGTATTACCGCAACAGCATCATTTTTTAAAACACCCGCAACCTTTCCCCAATCGTTTTTCATATACTATATATTATTTATCTTACTTGCTACGATAAAGTCGTTTTGGGACAGGCCGTTGATAGCGTGGGTGGACAGATTGATAGTTACAAATTTGTAGTTCGTTAAATGTATGTCTGGGTGATGGCATTCAGATTCGGCGATACAGCCAACTTTATTCACAAAAGACAAACCTTCAACGAAATTTTTAAATTCAAACTTTTTAGAGATACTTTTGGCATCATCTGAGAGAATCCAGTCTTTGACATGGAAATTGATCATCGCCTCGGCATCGGCTTTACTTAAAGGATCTACTCCCCCTTCGCACGGTATACATTTTTCATTTAATAAATTCATCCTACTATTATACAATAAAAAAAGCGCTAATGGAAGTTAGCGCCTTTCTTTTTAATTTAATGAATATGTTATATCCATTTTTCCAATTTTTACTGTTATGGAAAGGTTCTTTACTTCTTGATAACTAGTGTCATCGTTTATAATATAAACCTCACCAGTTTTTGGATCTATTAAAAGAAATATTCTCATATTTTTAGAATTTAAAGTTTAAAAAATTTATTTTATTAAAACAAAGCATATTGAGAAGAAATCTCGATCATACTTTCTACGATTTTCTTTTTTTTGGCACGTCTTTTTTGTAGATAAATCTCTACAAATGACATCCATTTTTGAGGATCAAATCTTAAATAATCTGGTTTATTATTTAAAACAATCTGTGTCCACGATTGTCCTTTTATTTTCAATCTCCTTTGTTTATAATAACAGTCTAAGATTTCTTTAATCCTCTCGTTAGCATCCCTTACGTTTACAAGTATTTGATGATAATGGACATCATCCAATATCAATTTCCGTCTTTTCATTTCTCTTGTATTTAAAGTGAAAAA
>JAYTNB010000042.1:0-3449 GCA_043748495.1 bacterium
GCTACCCTGTCTTTAATATCAGAATACACAGGGCCAATTCCCTTTCCTGTTGTACCGACACTATTTACACCCTTAGAACATTCAATAGCTTTATCAAGATATTGATGCAAAGGATGTATAATAAAAGTATGTTTTGATACAAAAACTCTTGTTTTTATATCTACCGCCAAAAGATCAAGTAAACTCATAACATTTTTTATTTCATTAGAAAATGTTAGTGGAATTGCCACACAAACTGGTCCGATGAAATTCCTAACATTAGGGTTTAATATACCACTTGGTAAATTATGCAAAACCACTTTTTGATTTTTGTACCACAATGTATGCCCAGCATTTGGGCCACCCTGAAATCTTGCAACTATGTTGTAATCTTTTGAAAGATAATCAACGATTTTTCCTTTTCCCTCGTCACCCCACTGGAGTCCGAGACAGATATCTACATATCCATTTTCTTGTATTCCCATTTTTTAAAAATTAAAAATTTTTGAAATTAATTATTTTAAATTCTTGTACGACTTTCTATTTGACCCAATTGTGTTTGCTGTACAAATTCCGCATTATTTCGCAAAGAATCTAAATTATTTGCGCCTTGATAAACTCTCATACTTTGTACAAGTGCACCCAAATAAGTATCTAAAACATCTTGGACAGTTCCTTTATATGCAACGAGTCCGCTAATACCTTCAGGGATTTTTTTTACTAACTTAGAATTTAAGTATCTATCATTAGCAATACCACCACCAGATTGCATAGCCTCTTTACTGCCCATACCGCGGTATACTTTATATTTTACAGAACCTTGTTCAAGGATATCACCCGGTGCTTCATCAGTACCAGAAAAAACTGAACCCATCATAACTGAATTCGCCCCAGCAGCTAAAGCTTTTGCTACATCTCCAGGAGTTTTGATACCACCATCTGCAATAAGTGGTATATTCCTCGACCTAGTAGCTTTAGATACCTCTAAAATAGCAGAAAATTGTGGCATACCATTACCTGTCATTTCTCTTGTTGTACAAATAGCTCCGGGTCCAACTCCAACTTTTATCGCATCAGCACCATTATTTATTAAATGCATTGCAGCATCTTTTGAAACAACATTACCTGCAATAATTGGAGTTTTAGGAAATTCTTTTTTTAATTTTATAAGAATATCTACTACTCCCATAGAGTCACCTTGTGCTGTATCTATACACAAAACATCAACTCCTGCACTTATTAAAGCTTTAGCTCTATCAAAACCTTCCGAACCTACACCAATAGCAGCTCCTACAATTAAACGTCCTTTTTTATCTATTGCCATATTTGGATAATTTTCTTTATTTTTGATATCTTTTTTAAAATAAATACCAACTAAAGTCCTATCATCTTTTGAAACAACAATTGGTAAACGTTTTTTACCTTCTTTTATCAGTATCGTAGATGCACTTTCTAGATCTGTATCTTTGAAAGCCAAAACTAATTGATCGAAAGGTACCATAATTTTAGTCAAAAATAATTCAGGATCATTAAAATCATCAAGATGTCTTTCTGTTATTAATCCTAACAACTTTTTCTCAGTGTCTACAATAGGGATAGTTGCAAAACCAAATTCTTTATAAATCTCAATAGCATCCTTCAATCTAGCATCTACTGTTAAAGTCATTGGATTGGTTACCATATTGCTTTGATGTCGTTTAACATGTATTACTTGTTTACATTGTTCTCCGACAGAAGAATTCCGATGAATAATTCCTATGCCACCATTTCGAGCCATCACAATAGCCATGTTTGAACCTGTAACAGTGTCCATGGCAGCTGAAATAAACGGTATTTTTAATTTAATACCCCTACATAAATTAGTTTCCGTAATCACCGCATCTTCAGGTTTTAAGCCTGAATAGCGAGGAATAAGTAGAACATCATCAAAGGTTAATCCTAGACTAATTACCGAATTTTCTTTCATTTTTTTGTTTATTAAATTGTTAAGTAACCCTAATTATTAGGGCTTTTGTTTAGAATACATTAACATTTAAATAATAGAATATCAACACTAAAGTGCCTCGGGATGCTTAGCACTCCATGCATATAATGCGATAGCTGTAGAGGAGGCTACATTCATAGACTCGCAGCGTTTGTTCATAGGAATAGAGAGCATAATGTCGCAAAGCTTTTTTGTATGCTCGTGGATGCCTGCCCCTTCATTACCGAGAACAAAAACAGTCGGCGCATCGAAAGGCTCGACATTTATACTGTGATCGGCATTACCATCTAGTCCATAAACCCAAAAACCTCTTTTTTGTAAATCACGTAATGTATTATTTATATTTCCGATTCGCACAAGGGGTAAACGAAAAGCCATCCCCGCAGAAACTTTGACAACAGATCCGGTGATCGGTGCCTGATTATGTTCTGGCATCAAAACACCACTGATACCAAGTGCTGCACTAGAACGAATGATAGCCCCCACATTTTGTGGGTCTTGGAGCTCATCCATAACAACTAAACAAGTATCTTTTGTGATTTCTAAATCTTTTATAAAATTGTCATACTCTTGGACCAAGTTTTCTAATATAATCAAACCAATAACACCTTGATGATTTGAATTGCGGTCTACGTCTCCGGCAGAGTCCCCACTGCCAAATTTACCATAAGGAATATTGTTTTTGTGTATTATAGACATCAATTGTCCATCTTTTTCATCAGCCAAGAAAACTTTTTTCAAACTTTTAGGGCTATTTTGGATAGCTTCAGTTACTGCGTGTTTGCCATATATATATATTTTCTCTTTTTTCATATGTACACTATAACAGATAAATACCTATACTTCTAGTAGTTTTTTTGCAAACTATGATATAATAGAACCAATTATAATTATTAATTAACAAAATCGTCCTTAAGACGCAAAAAATTATATGGAAAAAATTTATAAATTGTTTGGTAATAACTCAAAAAACAAAAGTGTCGGTTTACTGATACTTCGTGTTACTGTGGCTATTATCTTTTTATTAAATGGTATATCTAAAGTAGTTCAACATAAAGAGCTAATTGGTATATTCTCTGGTCAACTTAACTTGTCTGCTTTTTGGTTCTGGGTTGTGGCAATATCAGAAATCTTGGCTGGTTTGATGATGCTAGTTGGTTATATGACATCTTTAGCAAGTGGTCTTATTTTTATTATCATGATATCTGCTATGATCATGGTTACAATGAAAGGTGTATTTATGAACCCTTCTGTAGGATTCTTCCCTTCTCTTATCACAGGATTGTTTAATTCACAATTACCTATTGTTATGCTAGGAAGTGCTTTGGCTATATTCTTTACAGGTTCAGGTAAGTATTCAATGAATTGTGGGTGTAAAACTTGTGATACAACTTCTTGTCAAAATGAAGTGTGTGCTTCGAGTGGACACAATGATTGTAAAGACAAATCTTGTAGTTGTTAATTTCGTAGTTATAAAAAGAGTCGC
>JAYTNB010000043.1:0-5205 GCA_043748495.1 bacterium
TAAATTGTATATGTGACATCCCTTTGTTTGTAATTAGCTTGTAATGGTCTACAGCTATTCTACACCAGAGGGGTGTTGCGTTTCAGGTTAGAATTCGCGATTTAAATGTTGACTTTTATTTAATATATAGTAATATAATTTTATAGTAAATAAGTCGTCGACAATCGACAACATATAAATGAATATAGAAAATATACTTTCAATTATAGATATAAACGGTAATACACAAAAGATTCTTTTAGAGCTTTTTTCTAATGGACCTCAAACAGCTGCTTTTTTATCAAAAAAGCTTTCTATTCCGCGTCCAAGTGTTTATGATGCTTTACATATTTTAGAAAAAAGATCACTTGTTGTTTTTCAAGAGGATAATGGTAAGAAAATTTTTTCTCCTACAAATCCAGAATACATCAGTACAATAATAGATGAATCCTCTAATAAAATATTACAAGCAAAGGATGATTTTTCAAAAATTATTCCAACTTTATTAAAATCTCCCAGAATCACAGAACCTAAAATTAGAATGTTTTCTGGTAGAGATGGTTGTCAGCAAGTTATGAGAGATATTTTATGGTATAAAAATATAAAAACATATACTCTATGGCCGATGCACAAAATGATTGAAATTTTAACACCTGAGTTTTTAGAGTGGCACAATAAACGTAGAGTTGAAAATAATTTATATTTAAAATCTACTAGAAAGTTTTTAGATAAAGATGATATAAAAAAGTATCCATTTATGGGAGATAAAAAAGAAGATTTGAGAGAAGTAAGATTTTTACCAGAAAGTGTAGATTTTTCTATGTCTTATTGGATATATGGTGATAATGTTGCTTTTGTTTCAGCAGGGGAAGAACTGTATGGATTTATTGTTCATAGTAAAGAATTTAGTGAAATGATGCTACTTAACTTTAATTTATTCTGGGACATTGCTAAAAAATAAATTAACTAAAAATCCTTCCCACCAGACCAATCTTTACTAAATACACTTTGAATTTCGGATATGATTTTAGAATCAGTTACAAATATACCTAACTCTCGATTTTTGTTTAGAGAATTGGAAGAGAAGTTTTGTGATCCTAAATACATATAGTTGCCATCAGAAATTATGACTTTAGTGTGGATGTATATCGCTTTCTTGCCTTCATAAGTTCGCACGTGGACACCAGCATTACGTAATTGTGCTAAAGCAGATCTCCAGTTGGAAGCATAGGTGATGATGACTTTTACGTCGACACCTTCTTTTGCTTTTGCAACTAATGCGTCGGTAACTTTTTGATAATCCATTAATTGGCTATAAATCTCTAAGCTTTTTTCTGAGCGGTTTATAATAGTGAGTATTTCTTCTTCGGCTCCTGGACTCCAAAGTAGACTGTCGCCATTTTGTTCTTCTATTTTTTCTCCATTAAAATCAGCATCGAAAGTCCTCTTTATAGCATCGACATCGTTTGTATTAGTCGTTAAAATACCAAAGTCACGGCTACTAGAGTAGTATTTGGGGACTAAGTTAAAAGTCATGATTAAAGCTTTATTATCGGCTACTAATGTCTTTTGGTGGGTGAGGGCAAAGTAACTCGGTGCCCATTTTACAGAGATACCCTTGGAAAGTAGATAATCATAAGACGACTCATTGCGAGGCTCTTGCTTGCCATAATAGCCTTTATTTAATAGTACACGTACTGCCACACCTCTTTTGTGAGCCGAAACAAGGGCATCTCCGACTTTTTTGTCTTTCAAGTCGTATATAACCAAGTCGACATTTTTTTGCGCATTATCTATAAGTGACAAAACAGTTTGGATTTTGTCATCTGGCATCTTTACGAGCGTTAGACTCTCACTTTGGATATTTACTTGCGGTAGAACTTCTTTATTTGATTTTAATATTTTAAAATCACTTCTGTTTAAATCTGAAGTCAACAAAAGAACCAAAGTCGCAATGATGCTGAGAATGGTGCGAGTAGAATATTTTTTAAAAATATTTTTATTCATTTTTTACTACAGTTATTCTAATGTGTCGCCAATAGAAAGTTTAAATTCTGAAGCGGCGCTCTTGCCTTGGATTGTAATTTCTGCGAAGCGTGTGTTTTCATAACCAGAACTACCGATTATAACAGCACTTTCATTTACTGGTACATCAGAGAGCTTCTCATAAAATGGGAAAGTCATAATATTGTCATTGATAGATATATCTACTTTACCATCTTTTACTTTTAGCAATATTTCATCCCGAGTAAAAGTTGTTTTTACATTACCAAAGTTGTCTATCCACCAGATTTTCTGGATAGGACTTGGGTGTATCGCTATTTCTTCATTTGGGATATCTTTTTTTTCATAGACCCAACGAGCCAAAAGGGGAACGTATTCAAAAGAACGGAATTGAGAGTTTGCTATACGCTTTGCTTCGTCTTCGTCTAAGAATTCTCGGCAGACAGTATAAACATCTGTTTCGTAGATTGTATCTATGAGACCAAGTTTGGCGCATAGTGAAAAGCAAGTATAGTTAGCAATAACAATTTCATCTTTTATATAACCAAAATAAAAAGGCGCACCATTTTTGTGTTTCTTGTCCTCGCGTGGCGCTAAGTTGCCGATTATGATGTGTGAATTTAGACCCTTGCGTAGTGCGTCTAGTGTGTCTACGATACAACCACTAGCCTCTAGGTCTGAATTTATACCATTTGCATATATTGGTTTATCTGGAAACAAAGCTTGTAGACGAGCCGTCAAACGCACAATAGCGTTACTATCTTTACAATCTGTAAAAGCGAAAATTGGTTGATTTGTCATATTTTAGAATCCGAGTTTTTCCATAAAAATCATCGATGGAGATTCTTGGAGTGAGGTATTAAGTTTAGATACTTTTAATAAATTATTGCGGACATTGTCTATGTACTCTGGCTTCAATGGTAGGGTGTAAACAGGAAGGAAGTGTTTATCTGTCATTATTAATAATTTAGCATAAGATTCTTCGCCCATATTTCTCTTTATGTTGAACCCTTTGATACTATCCCATGTGTGATTATCACGACCGAAAGTTATACCACCACTTTCTATTCTGAACTCAACTTCTTTTGGATGACGAAGAGTAAATAGTATAAGAGATGCTCCACCTAATATCAAGAAAATAGAAAAAATGTAATTACCAAAATAAATAGCCAAACCCGTTGAAATTAATGATATAAGTCCAATAGACCAATACCAATCATTACTGTGCTCACGGTGGTTGTATTCAGGTGCAGACCAAACTATGGTATCTAACACTATTTCATCTTCCATGTTCTTATTATAACAAATAGATTTCTAAATACCAATTAAAGTTGTTTTAAAATATCTTCTATTCATTATATACTTTATGAACTCAACCACAGACACATTTACGATAAGCCAAATTATGACAATAAATACAGAGTACACAGGTAGTTTGCTGATAGCAAATATACTCCTTATTTGTGGGACAAAAATAGTTATAAAAAGGATACTAAAAGAAATCAATAAACTCATATTTAATTTTTTATTTGAAAAAACTTTATATTGAAAAATATTTTGATGCAAGTTGCGGAAAGAGTAAACAATGACTAATGTATAAGTTGTAAAGCAAACAAAGAAAATAGATTTAGCTGTTGCGATGTCTATCTTAGTTGCAAGCAGTATGTTATATAAAGCAAATAATAAAAGGGATGTACTAACTCCAACTATAATTGTCATGTTCTTTATATATGGAGTAAATATTTCCTGAGCTTTTTTTATTTTAAAACGACTGTCCTTTGTTTGTTCATCAAAAGCAAAAGACAAAGCCGGCAAGCTACCAGTAAATAAATTGACCCAAACTATTTGAAGAGGCGTGATAGGTAAAGGGAGTGACAATAATAAAGCCCCACCGATAATGACAAGTTCGTCAAAAGAAGTAGCGAGTAAATAAACAAAAGTTTTTCTTATGTTGCTCATTATGTGACGACCTTCATCTATGGCTACACTGATAGTTTGGAAGTTGTCATCAAGGAGTACGAGGTCCGCGGCGGCTTTAGCTACATCGCTCGCGGTACCGAGTGATATACCTATATCCATAGATTTGAGCGCAGGTGCGTCGTTGACTCCGTCACCAGTCATCGCAACTATCTCGCCTAATTTTTGATAGAGCTTACCAATGCGTAATTTGTCTTCGGGTGTGACACGAGCAAATATTTTTATGTCAGAGATAACAGACAACAATTCCTCATCATTCATCTCACGGATTTCATAGCCTGTGAGAGTTTGGTTTTTCTCTACTTTCCAATCGAGCTCTTTTGCTATAGCAAGAGCTGTCCCTAATAGATCACCAGTTACTAGAACCATTTTTATCCCATGAGCTTCTATGTTTTTTATAGCTTGGGGAACTTCAGGTCTTATAGGATCATAAAAAACAAGAACTCCTTCAAAGTTTATATTTTCTATGTCTGTAATTTTGAAATCAGAATTCGTCTTCTTGCAAGTCGCAAGTCCTATTATTCTTTTACCATCGTTACTTGTTTTCTCTATCCACTTTTCTATTTTTATACATTCTTCTTTAGACAAGTTAGACTTTCTCAATAGTATATCTGGTGCACCCATGATTGTGTATTTATCGCCACTACTTGCTACAGAAAATTTATTTGTAGAATTAAATGGTAAAATCATAGCCGAGTTTTTTGAAAATAAGTTGTCAGTGTTTATAGCATTTGCAATGCATGTTTGGGCGATATTTTTTTCAAATGGGCGTCCGATTAGTTGCCAGTTTTTCTTGTCTTCATTTGGATTCTCGACAACGACTTCAATATTGAAAGTTGCCAATTCTAATAAACTTTTCTGTTCATTGTTTAATTTTTCTTTTATATTACTTTCTGTATCATTTAAAATAATTGCTATGCTTTCAATATTTACGAGTTTCATCTGAGCTTGGGTTAGTGTACCCGTTTTATCTGTGCAGATTACTGTGGTTGCACCAATGGTTTCGCAGGCATGCATCTTACGGACCAGATTATTTGCCTGTAGCATTTTACGCATGCTTAAGGCTAAACTTAGGGTAACGCTCATTGGTAATCCTTCCGGGACGGCAACCACAATCAGGGTTACCGCAACCATAAAGTATTGCAGAATTCTTCCTGCTACCTCGATACTTACCCATGATGCATTATTAAGTGGGTCAATACCAAAAGCATATCCCAACAAAAACAGCATGATAAAAGCAAGGAA
>JAYTNB010000044.1:0-10513 GCA_043748495.1 bacterium
AGCTAGGATCAAACTCTACTTTAAAATAGAACGGAACAAAATAAAAAATATTTATATTCCTATAACTGACTGTTTCGCTCGCTGGCGAAACTTACTTGCTTCCTCTGTTATCTCTTATCCGAAGATACAGAAGGATTGATTATATTTACCATTACCTATGAAATTATCAAAGAAATTAAAAAGTCCTGTATAAAACTCGGACGTGGAATCTATTATATACATATCTAAAAAGAAGTCAAGCCTAATATGGCAACAAAAAATGCTTATAAAATAAGCATTAATACTGTCCTTTCATATAGTCATCATCTTCTTTCTCGTATAATCCTTTCATAGCTACTTCATCAATAGCGGAAACCGGCTGAGTATTTTCTAATTCTTTTTGTTGTTCTTCTAATTCTATTGTTTGATTTTTAATCATCTCATCATATAAATCTGGATTATTATTTTTTATTTCTTCAACTTCTGGGTAAGAAAGATCGCGAAGATTTAATTCATTGTCTCGGTCTCGAGCAATTTCTTCTTTTTCTCTTTTATTATCGATCATTTGGAATCGCATATAATAATTATACTACTTTATTTTTTGGGTGCAAGACGTTTACAAAAGTTCTTTTATTTGTAATACTCACTGTATGTCTTGTTAGCTGTTTTGATGGATAACAGAATACATGCATTGTTAGTTTTTTTGGTAGATAAAAAAATATATGCCTTGTTAGCTGTCTTGGTGGATAACATAAATTGAAAGAAGTACGTTATAATTAAAAAATAAAAAATATGCCTTGTTAGCTCAGTTGGTAGAGCAGCTCCCTCTTAAGGAGATGGTCGTAGGTTCGATTCCTACACGAGGCACCTTGAACGAACTAAAAGTTTTTTTAAAAATCAATTTCCTCCTTGGCAAACATTTGACCAAGCACCAGAAGCATTTAACCATTCAGCGAGACCACCAATATATTTATTTACACAATAAGATGGACGAGGACCTCTTTCAAAAGCCGAAGAATAATAACCACCATCATTTTGACTTATAGTGCTCGAATTTTCTAATACAGTCATGAGCCCATACATTTGATCATTTGTATTGGATGAATAAGCATAATAATAATTAGACTGTCCGGTACCTAAAGGATCTCGAGGTAATTTGCTTATGTATGGAGCAAGAGCCGTTTCAAGAGCACACCAACGTTGACAATGTCCGCAACCGACTATTAAACTTATACAAGTTGTGTCATACCCTAAACCGTGAACAATTGATGGATAATTTCCATTATCATTAAAATACATTTCCAAAGCAGTTTCTATTTGCTTTATATCCGCAACTCTTCTTGCATCTCGTGCTTTTACACGAGCCGTGTTTAAACTTGTTAAAACCACACTAGATAAAATACTAATGATAGCAATAACTACTAAAAGCTCAATGAGTGTAAAACCTTTAGATTTATTCATGGTGATAATGGTGATAATTCGGTTGGTAATACTTTGGTGTCTTCTGGAATATCTGCTGTTCCATTTTTTATTAACAAAAACAACGAAATAACAATCACCACAACCACAAACCCTGTCAACAAATAATTAGTTTGCTTCTCATCTTTTATCATTCCACCAGAATGCTTCATAACCCACTCTGTAATCTTAGGTGTTGGTGTTTGGAAAGATTGGTTGGGTTGCCTTAACTCTTCAAACTCTACTTTTTGTGGTTCATTATTTTGATCCATAATTTTGTAAAAATTTATTGTTTTACTTCCCTTTCAAAACTTTTGCCAATTCTTTCATAAAAGATTTAACAGATGCATCATCATAGAGAGAAAGTGTGAAGACTTGTTTACCAAGCTTCTCAAATTCTTTTACTTTTTTAGCGATAAATTTTTCATCTGTTACTACATCTGTTTTTGTTAGAACTATGATCTCTTCTTTTTGTAACATAGTTTTGTCATACATAGAAAGTTCCTTTTCTATTTGTTTGTATGTTGCCATCATATCTTCATTTTCAAAAGAAACTAAGTGTGCAATCATCTTTGTACGTTTGATGTGGCGGAGGAATTTGATACCCAAGCCTTTTCCTGTAGAAGCACCCTCGATGAGTCCTGGAATATCGGCAATAATGTTTCCGTAAAAATCTCCTAAATTAGGATCGAGTGTTGTGAATTGATAACTCCCTATTTTTGCATGAGCATGAGTGACCGCATTTAACAACGATGACTTCCCAGCATTTGGCAAACCAACGAGACCTATATCTGCAAAGAGTTGTAATTCAACATAAAAGTTACCTTGTTCACCAATTTTTCCTTTTGTCGCTTCTGTTGGAGTTGTGTTTGTAGAACTTTTAAAATGCTCATTACCATAACCACCTGGACCACCACGCAACAACAATTCTTTTTGACCTGCTTTATTTAGTGACACAGAACCACCACTTTCGCGGTTCGTAATAATAGATCCAACAGGTAGTTCGATGATCAGATCGAGTCCATCTTTACCCTTACGACTACCGCCCTCACCTGCGAAACCAGGGTTACCAGAAAATTCTTTTTTATTTTGATACTTTGAAAGTAAGTTTATGTCTTGCACAGCAACAGCCCAGACATCACCACCACGGCCTCCATCGCCACCATTTGGACCACCACGATCGATGAATTTCTCATGACGCCATCTAACAACACCGTCTCCACCACGGCCTGCTTTTGAGTAAAATTTTATTTCATCTATAAACATATATTATTACTCTAGCTTTCTAATGCCTTTTTTGCAAGGGCAAGTGCGCCTTGTTTACTTTTGGCTATAATTAAAAATCCTGCTTTATGACAAAACATAGCGTCATCAACACCTGTAACTTGGTGTATCTTTTCATCTTGATCAAATATTCCTCTCCAGCTTTCTGGTAATAATTTACGACTTTCCATTGTATCTCTATTTTTTGCAACGGCTTCTACTTTCCAAGCATGATTAATAATACTTGGATAAACAACATACAGAACTTCTGCTAACTGAGACAGTGTATCTTGGAGTAGATATCGAGGGAAAGAATTTTCTAAAATCACAATTCTTTTGTCTTCTGACTTTTCATAAGCATCGTTCATTATTTTTCTTGCTTGCTGATCATCGAGTGCAACTTTTATCTTTCTTGCTAAGAAATCCGATGCTTTTTTAACTTGCTCTTTAAATATATCATCTATCTTTTCTTCATCTTCTTTCCAGCTTGGACTATATGAAAGAAAAATACTTGATCCAGAAAATAGACCTACTTTCTCATGAAGTGGCTTCGCTATGTCCATCCCGTTATCTATTGCATCTATAGGTGATGCTAAACTCTCGTCTATTTGTTGCCAAACATTTATATCATCACCGCACAGTTCCATACCAAAGTGCTTCCATGCTAATCCAAATGACGCATACAGAATCCCATTGGATCTTTTACCTGATGTATCCTTTTGATGATGATCAAAACGATTCGTCTTTTCATCATACACACCACCAACATCAAAAACATAATCAGCTTTGTTTATCAAATCAGTGTTTCTTGTTCGGATTATATTAAAAGATTGATTGCATTTTTTAAAATACAAAGTCATAACTGCGCACGCAAATAAATCATCAGCATGAAATGAGCCGTCGTGAGTTGCCAGTATTTTCTTTTTATTAAAAAATGACATATTATTTTTCTTGTTTTTTATTACTCTCAAACAATTCTATCATAAAAGCAACAATTTTCTCTAAGAAAAAGAACAGGATAAAGAATACCAGCAAAATACCTATAAATTTATGGAGTTTATTACTAATAGACAGAGCAGTGTAACTAAATAAATAACCCAATGTGATCATAACTATACTCCATAAAAATAAAGACAGGATTTCTGCTTTTGCAAAAATTCTTAAATTTATTTTTTTATATCCTGTAAAAATCAAAGCGAACCAATGTATCCCCATAATCAAAAATCGAGATATTAGGATAGACCAGAAAGGTTTCAGATGAAAGCGTGGTAGAAAATAATTTATACGTCTTTCTGTTTTTTGAATGAAAGTTTTATGTGAATGATGTTTATTCAAATAGAAACCTAGACTATAACCTAGAATGGATTTCAAACTTCCGCCTATAAGTGTTGCAAAAAATGCGATCACTGGATTCAGTGACCCGAGCTGTATACCTATACCAGCAAGTATGACGATGATCTCGCCTTCGATAATGATACCGAGGACAATTATAAAATAAGCAAGTACTGCGTGTAATTCTAAGAAGTTTTGTATGTAGCCCAAAGTCAACATATTTAATCTAGTGCTATAACTTTACGCAACAACCAATTTACAACGGAGATGACAATAGAAGCTACAAATGCTGTATAGAAACTGGAAACTGTAAAACCATTTATTATTCCAGAACCCAAATACCAGAAAATAGCACCATTTAGAATAAGTGAAAATAAACCTAAGGTGATAAGATTAAGAGGTAATGTCAAAATTTTTAGAATCGGTTTTACAAAAGTATTTATCAACAAAAAAACTGCTCCGACAAAAAGAAATGTCTGCCATGAATTTACATTTATACCAGTTATAAACTGTGTTGTTATCCACAATGCTCCTGACAAGAGTAACCAATATGCAAAAATTTTCTTAATCATAAAATTTATTATTTAAATAATTCATCAACGACTTGTTTGACCACTGCGCCGTCGGCTTTACCTTTTAAGTCCTTCATGACATTGGCCATAAACATACCTTTTTTACTTGGATCGAATGTACCATCACTTTTCACTTCTTCGACTTTATTTTTAACTATTTCTTCTACTTCAGATTTCTCCATTAATTTAGGCAGGAATTCTTCGAGAATTGACAATTGTGGCTTCTCTTCTTCTACTAGGTCCATACGGCCACCGGCTGTGAACTGCTCTATAGAATCCTTTCTTTGTTTCGCACTGCGCGTGATCACTTTGAGTGCTTCCTCGTCGGTTAGCATATCTTGTGGTGTGCGACCAGTTGAAACGAGCTCGTTCATAAATGCTGTAGTGAGTCCACGCATAACTTCGAGGCGAACAGTATCGCGCGCCATCATAGACTTCTTTATCTCTCCTTTTATTTGTTCGTGTAGTGACATGGGTTTATTATAGCAAAAATATTATTTTTTAAAAGCAAAAGAATTTAATATATCTTTCATTATGTAATTTTCAGATTCATTTACATTAAAGTTTGGAACACTCTTCTCAGACATAGGATCAAATGTCGTTTTAGCATTAGGGTGACCAATTTCCATTTCAAAACAAACTGAAATAGTCTTATTTATAGCACAATAAACACTCTCATCTTCAAAATCTTTAAAAGCTTTTGGTAACTTGTAGAAAAAAATTTTACTCTTGTTCTTGTAAAATGGTTTTATTTCTGTAATTTCATTTTTTAGTACATTTTTTAAATATTGAACATCAGTACTATTAAGATCTCTTGTAATCCTTTTCTCTTCAATTATATCTGTAAAATTTACTTCTTTGATTAATTTACTGTCTAAAATGTAGAAATATATGTTTGGTTCTATGCAGAAATTTGAACGGGGTAAGTTTACCTCAATACAGTCAACATCATAGGCAAAATCATTTTCATATTTATAGATTGGTTCTTTTATGTTTTTTATCTGGTATACAAAACTAAAACTTTCCTCTTTTGGTGATTTTTCATAATTAACATCATTAGAATTTTTAAACTTACTTTTAGAGTCTAATAAGAAACGATCTTTTTCTTTAGGATCTTTTATTTTATCTGCAGTTAATTCATAACCATAGACAAATCCTACATCAAGAAGTCCAAGATTAGTAAAGATACTTTTAGATTTTTCAAAACAAGCTACATCTTCTTTGCACTGAATTTTTGCATTTTCTAATTGTTTTTTTAAATTTTTATCAAAATCATCTTTTGCACATTGTTGATAATTTTTACTAGGACAAGGTTTAAGTAATTCGTAACTATTTTTATATAAAGCTTTGTGTGTAAAAATAAACTTATAGTCTGGATCTGTCCATTTTAAAACAGGAACAACTTCTTTTGCATAAACATTATTAATGTTTAAAAGACAAAAAATCATGGACATAAGTAAGGTAGTTTTTTTCATAAATTTATTATACCACATTTTAAATAAAGTCGTCAGGCTCGATAATGAAGTCAGTTTTACAATTTTGGCATATTCGATTTTCTCTTTGATTTTCCATTTTTCGTAAGTACTTTATCTAACTAAAGTACGAAATATTTTTATATCACCTCTTGCTGATAACACTTTTCGCAATAGACTATTTCTGGGCGATCTGGAGAGTAACCAGTTTTAAAATTAACATCACAAGGAAGATTTCCATGTTGATGCAAAACTGTATTTTTATAAACACCACTTGCATCACTTGTACCATTACACATGCAAGGTCTTTCATATAAAGAAATTTTCAATTTGTCTTCTAATCTGCATAACTGGCGACATTCACTACATAAAATTGGTAACGGTAAATTTTCTCGCTTTAGAAAAAGTAACTCATACTCTAATATTTTATATGCTTTTTTACATTTTTTACATTCTATAATATCTTGTAATATTTCATTTCCTGTATTTATAATTGAATTAGGTAAATTTAAAAAATTTTTAGTAATATTATAATTACCATATGGAACTTCAAACCATGGATATCCTTGTTGTATTGCATCGTTTTTTTCGATAAATAGATAGTCAGATGCAACTGTATTATTATAACCAAAAGGTGAAAGCTCTATAGGGAAAAATTCACCGTACTTATAAACATTTTCTTTTTTATCTATGTAAGGCATTTCATTCATATGTTCAATTATTTTTGGCACAAGTACTTCATATTCTTCTTTTGTATATTGTTTATTTAAAATACAATATTGCTTCTTTTTTAAACCAACACAACCAAAACAATCAGAACAAGATCTTAAATGTAGTGAATATTGGCAATTAGAAACACTTGGCCAACAATCCCAAGAAAATTTTACATTATACGCATTAGTCCCAGAACCTGCAGTTTCATAGCAAAGTTCTACTTTTTCACCCCATTCAAATACATCCATACAGTCTTTATTGCCTGGAATTTCTAAGTTTTGACAATATTTCATATATTCACTATCTCTGATTAAAAAAGAATCTTTAACGTTTTTACAATTTGTCACATAAGAACCAGTTGAAGATACATTTTTTAATCCTTGATTATATTTAGTAATTTGAGTTTGCCAAAATTTTCTTGCTTTTTCTCTAGCATCTTCTATACCTGAAATTGTATTTAATTTCATTTTTTCTATTTCAATTTTATACTGCTCTTTTGTGTACTGCACATTAAAAATACAATAACTTTTTTTACGTAAATTTACACAACCAAAACAATCATTACAACCAAGACAATCACGAGAAAACCATAGATTCCTTGAATCAACGGAATTAATAGTAAAATAACATTGGTAGCAATTTTGTAGCCAGAAACATTCATAACAACGTTCAGCTTTTTCAATCAAAGTATTATTTACACAATCACGTGAATAATTCACACCTGTTCCATATAAACCTTGTTCAGAAAATTGTGATGCAAAAATCAAATAGCAGTCTTTTAACTCTACTGCATTAGCACAATATTCACTGCGCACCATTTGGCTAACATTTAAGTTCAATACCGGTATCTCTTTATCTAATTCAAATAATTGCGTAAAAAAGTCACGAGAAAAATCAAAATCACGACCTGAATCCATAGCATCCCAAGAGTCTCCCCACCATTGGTCTGCCGAAATAACCATATAATTTGAATCTTGTGGAAATAAAGAAAAAATATCAATTCCAGATATCGCATTTTTTACTTTAAAAAGTTTCCTTTCATTTCTAAATGACATTCTTCTTTGTGCGCGACATTGTGGACAAAATGTCGGTGGAGGGACTTTTATTTTATCGTAAAAGGCAAAATCGTCTGGTTCGATGATGAAGTCAGTTTTGCAGTTTTGGCAAGTTTTAGTCTCAGGATTCATAATAGTATTATACCAAAAATATGCTAAAATAAATATATGAAAAAAATCGTATTTTTAGACACAGAAACAACAGGCATAGAAGCAACAGACTTTTTATGTCAGCTGGCTTATAAAACGACCACCGCCTCTGCCGGGGCAAGCGAAACTTTTTGTGAACTATATAAACCTGAAATCAAAATCTCTATCGAGGCAAGTTCAGTCACACACATAACCAATAAAATGGTTGCGGATAGACCTAGCTTTAAAGAAAGTCCGGAATATAAAAAAATAAAAGACATGCTCGAAAGTGACGATACGATAATGGTCGCTCATAATGCCAAGTTCGACATCGGTATGCTTAAAAAAGAAGACATTAACCCACTACATACTATTTGTACTTTGCGTGTAGCGCGACATCTAGATCGCGAACACAAGATACCCCAACACAAATTACAATACCTCCGTTATTATTTAGAGATAGAAATAGAGGCCGCAGCACACGATGCACTGGGTGATGTATTAGTTTTAGAAAAACTTTTCGAACGATTAGTAATTGCTATTAAAAAAGAAAACAATAATTGCACAGACGAAGAAGCGTATGAGATCATGGCTGACATATCAAGCAAGCCGTCGCTGATGTACAGCTTTTCTTTTGGTAAACACAAAGACAAAACTGTCGCCGATGTTTTGAAAATTGACCGTGGGTATCTAGAATGGTTCCTAGGACAAAAAGAAGAAAGTAATCCAGAAGACGAAGACTGGATTTATACACTCAAGTACCATTTAGGTAAATTGTTATAAAATAATATGAATACATTGATTATAATTTTATTGGTGATTTTAGTACTACTTGCAATAGTAGGGATTTTTTTGTTTACAAAAAAATCCCCTGAGAAAAACGACTCTGGTATGCAAATGCTACTTGCACAGATCAATGAACTATCTCGCACTGTCGACCAAAAGCTCGGCGACAGTCAAAAAGAAATCAACCAAACCATGCGCTACCAGTCGAGCGAAACTAGCCGTATAGTTGCCGATATAACAGAAAAGATAACAAGACTCGACGAGACAAATAAACAAGTTGTGTCTTTTGCCGACCAATTAAAAAGCCTCCAGGACATCCTTAAGAACCCAAAACAACGCGGTGTCTTGGGTGAATATTATTTGGAAACACTTTTGAAAAACACCATGCCACCAGGAAGTTACCAAATGCAATACCCTTTTCCAGACGGAAGCATTGTCGATGCAGCTGTTTTTGTTAAAGACAAAGTCATACCTGTAGATTCAAAGTTCTCACTTGAGAATTACAACCGTATGTCTGAAGAAAAAGAACCAATGCGCAAAAAAGACTTGGCGAAAGTTTTTGAAAATGATTTGAAAAATCGTATCGTTGAAACATCTAAATACATCCAACCGCAAAACAATACGATGGAATTCGCTTTTATGTTCATACCTCACGAGGCCATCTACTACGACTTATTAGTTGGAACTGTCGGTACGAGTGACGAAGCAGAAAACTTGATACAAAGAGCGGCAAGTAAATACAAAGTCATCATCGTGTCGCCTACATCGTTCCTCGCCTATTTACAGACAGTATTACAGGGCCTCAAAGCTATGCAAATAGAAGAATCTGCACGCGACATTATCAAGCGTGTTAGTGAACTGGGTAACCATTTACGCAACTATGAAGAAGTCCACAATAAAATGGGTGCAAGTCTAGCGACTGTTGTAAATCACTTCAATAAGTCCAACAATGAATTCAAAAAGATAGATAAAGACGTTATGCGCATCACCGGCGATGCTGTAAGTATCGAGACTATGACTCTAGACAAACCACAACTTTTAGAAGATTAATTATTAGCTAATTTTTCTATATATTTAAAATGCTTTTCCGAGACGGGTTGGATGGACAATCGTGAGCCACGAGCGCGGACAACCATGCCTTCGAGTTTAGGGTCAATTTTTATTTCAAATAAAGTTACTGGGTTCTTAAACTTTTGAACAAAAGAAAAGTCCACACAATGCCAAGTTGGTTTTTCAATTTTGGCTTTAGGATCATAATGCTCGTCTTTTTTGTCGAACTGCGTTTGGTCGACGTGAACTTTACTCCATACTTTCGCCGTTCCATAAACACCTGTCGGATTTATTTTTGTACCATTGGAGTGATAAAAGAGTGCCATATCGCCAAGAGACATATCGCGCATCATAAAGTTGCGGGCTTGGTAGTTACGCACACCTTCCCAAGCGACTTTTTTGTCTTTCTTTAGATCATCTATAGAGTAACAATCCCCTTCGGATTTTATAAGCCAATATTTCATTATAGATTTTTCTCTATTTCCTTGTCGCGATTTTCCATTGTATCTTTTGCGCCATCTACTTTTTTATTTACTTCAGTCACAGCTTTATCTTTTATACCCAATATTTTTTCATAATAAGTCATACCGTCGGCTCCACGATAAAAATACGCAAATAAACCAAATGCGATTAATAAAATAATAAAAGTCTTTAAGAAACCACTTTGTTTGTTTTTCATATTTTTATTATAACAAATATTTCT
>JAYTNB010000045.1:0-9911 GCA_043748495.1 bacterium
AGAATGTACGGACAAGTAGGTGGTATCAAAATAGGTTTTCGTATTATACTTAAGTCGACTTTAGCTCTTGCTTGTTCTATGTCTGGAACTAAATTGCCCCTTAAAAATATTGCTTCAATTGGTCAATCAAGAATTATTAGGGATAAAGAATGGAGCTTAAGATACAATAAATATATTCCAATAATATATCGCAATGAATTTAAAAGACTAGGAGATGAGGACATTTTAGTCGTCGATCAATACTCTCTATCCAAGAAAAATGACAGACTTGGAGCTTTCGGTAGAAAAATGCTCATGGGAACAGTTATCTTTGAATCTGACGATATGAATATAAAAAATTTACTTAGAGGATTTTGGGAAATTTTTGTAAAAAGATCACTAGAATTCAATAAAAAATTGACTCCCGAAAATATAGTGAATTCAATAATTAGATCAGAAAGATTTTCAAAAAAATTTAAAGCTAAATTATATGATTTAATTAAAAGTTTTAATAAAAATTAAAATATGCCCTTCTTTTGAAGGGCATTATTTTTTTATGAAGCTCTAACCAAATCCGACAAAAAACTCGTTGAAAAGTGGCTTTTTAGTAAATACAAATAAAAAAAAGCCGATGTTTTTAATATCGGCTTTAATAATTAGTTTTAGATTTCAGACTCAGTTAAATGCTTAAAAGCTGATAATGTTCCATCGATAAGAAAAAAATCACCTTTAATTTCTTCACTATTGATTTGATTTTTAGAAATTTTTACTAGACGTTCGTCTTTTCCATTTATTTTAAAAACAACACAAAGATAATCACCTGAGGTTTTAATTTTACAAACAAATGTAAAAAGATCCCCATAATTAAAATCCTTCAATTCATATGGGTTAGTTCTTTCACGATATGATTGTCCCATAATATAAGTACCTACGGGAAGATAGAGTATTGCAGCAAAATGCCAGAGTTCATTTACATTAATGTCTGTAAATATTTTTGCAAACAAAATCGACGCCGATATCGTAGCTATAACTAAATCCCACACGTAGTTATTTTTCTCTTTTTTCATTTTTGCCCCCTCTCGGGTTTTAAATTGTTATTAATTTTTAAATATTTGTTTGAACTTTATAACAAACGCCCTCTTTTGTCAATCCCCTCCCAAACTCTGGAAAATAAGCTATAATAATCATACATGTCTTCACAATTTACCCATTTACATACGCACTCACACTATTCACTACTGGATGGATTGTCTAAGGTTGAGCAGATCGTAAGTATCGCAAAAGAAAGTGGTATGTCTGCTGTGGCTCTCACTGACCACGGCAATATGTACGGCGCTATCGATTTCTATAAAGAATGTAAAAGTAAAGGAATCAAGCCCATCATTGGTTGTGAAGTCTATGTTGCCGAACGTCGTATGGAGGACAAAGAACCTGGCATAGACAATAAACGCTACCACCTTATTTTACTTGCAAAAAACTTGCAAGGTTATAAAAACTTGATGCGAATAGTAAGTGAAGCCAACATGAAAGGCTACTATTATAAACCACGTGTCGATATGGAATTGTTAAAAGAATTTCATGAAGGACTCATAGCACTCTCTGGTTGTATGGGCGGTAAACTTTCCCGTGCAGTACTCTCCGGTAATGAAGAAAAAGTAGAGTCATTAATAAAGGAGCATATTGAAGTTTTTGGTAAAGAAAATTATTTTATAGAAATCCAAGCGCATCCTAAAATTGAACGCGACCGTGAATTGCGCGACAAACTAGTGCAACTCGCAAAAAAACATAGTCTAACATATGTAGCTACCCAAGACTCTCACTATCCATGCAAAGACGACCACGAAGCTCATCACACGCTTTTACAAGTCAACACTGGTTCTGATGGTACAACTGGTAAATTTGAATTCTCTGATGATGACTTCTCTTTAATAAATGAAGAAACTGCTATTAAATATTTTTCTGACTATCCTGAAGCTGTTGCAAATACACAAATAGTAAATGATATGTGCGAAGAGTATGACTTAGAATTAGGTAAAGCTTACTTTCCTCACTTTCCCATAGAAGAAGGTAAAACAGCCGACGAGGTTTTGCGTGAATTAACTTTTAAAGGATTTGAATTCAGAAAACTAGAACAAAATGAAATATATTTAGCGCGTTTAGAATACGAATTAGAAATAATAAAACAAAAAGGTTACCCGACTTATTTTTTAGTTGTTGGTGATTTATTACGTTTCGCTCGTCTAAATAAAATCCTCACAAATATCCGTGGATCAGTTGCTGGGTCACTCACCACTTATTTACTTGGTATCACAAATGTAGACCCGATAGAATACAAACTTCCTTTTGAACGTTTCTTGAATCCAGAGCGTCCTTCACTACCTGATATCGATATGGACTTTGCTGATAATCGCCGAGAGGATGTAATATCTTATGCAAAAACTAAATACGGTGAGGACAAAGTAGCTCAAATCGGAACATTTGGAACGATGATGGCCAAAGGTTCTATTCGTGATGTTGCGCGAGCTCTAGGCTATCCTTACTCTATTGGAGACCGTATATCGAGCCTCGTACCACTTGGCTCTCAAGGTATGCCGATGACGATAAAACACGCTTTAGAAATTGTTCCAGAATTGGCTGAGGCGTACAAAAAAGAGCCAGACACAAAAAAAATAATAGACTTAGCAAGGAAAATGGAAGGTTGCGTGCGTCATATCTCTGTTCATGCAGCCGGTGTTGTTATCGCACCAAAGCCACTTCATGAATTCTCTCCTATACAGTACGATCCAAAAGGAGGAAATATAATCACGCAGTACGACATGTACAGCATAGAAGACGCAGGCTTACCGAAATTTGATTTCCTTGGCATACGCAACTTGGCGATACTAGCCAATGCGATAGATATAGTTAAGCAAAGACGCGACATAGATCTCGATATAGATACTTTGCCGATAGATGACATCAGAACTTTTGAACTTCTAGCTCGTGGAGAAACCAATGGTCTATTCCAACTCAATGGTTCTGGGATGACTCACTATTTAAAAGAACTTAAACCAACAACGATTTATGATATCAACGTTATGGTGGCCCTTTATCGTCCGGGTCCGATGGAAAACATAGATGAATACATAGCTCGTAAACACGGCAAAAAGCAAGTTCGTTTTATACATCCAAAAATGAAATCTTTCTTAGATACTACTTTTGGTGTACTAGTTTACCAAGATGATTTACTGATGACTGCTATCGAAGTTGCTGGTTACTCTTGGGGTGAAGTTGATAAATTCCGTAAAGCAATTGGTAAGAAAATCCCAGAAGAAATGGCTAAACAGCATGTCATGTTCGTAGACGGTTGCCAAAGTCATGGCAAGATGACAAAAGACAAAGCAGAAGCTCTTTGGAAGCTTTTTGAACCATTTCAAGGTTATGGATTTAACAAAGCTCATGCAGCAAGTTATGGCCGTGTCGCCTACCAGACAGCTTTTATGAAAGCAAACTATCCTGTTGAATACATGACTGCTATTATGACGGCAGAATCGGGTGATGTAGAAAAAGTTGCCGACATAGTTCACGAATGTGAAAAAATGAAAATTATAGTTTTACCACCTAGTATCAACGAAAGCTTTGGTGACTTTACTGTTATAGATGACAATACTATTCGTTTTGGACTTTATACTATAAAAAATCTAGGAACAGATATCGCCGACTCTATAATCGAAGAAAGAAAAACTAAAGGTAATTTTAAAAACTTAGAGAATTTTTTTGAAAGAATAAATCACAAAAATTTAAATAAAAAATCTGTCGAAGCACTGACAAAAAGTGGTGCGATGGACGCATTTGGAGATAGAAATATAATAATTGGTAATTTAGAAAAATTAATTGCTTTTAACAAAGAATCACGAAATGTTGCTACCCAAGACTCATTGTTTGGTGGCATGGAAATAAGCACAAACAGACTTAGATTAGAAGACCAACCAAAAGCCACCCAAACAGAGAAACTGTCTTGGGAGAAGGAATTATTGGGTCTTTATATTTCTGGTCATCCTCTAGACGCTTACAAAGAAAAAATTGAAAAATTTGGCACAGTTATAAAAAAGGCAAAGGAAGAAAAAGCCGTAAATGACCCTGTGACGATCGCTTGCTTAATAGAAGATGTTCGAATCGTAACAACAAAGAAAAACGACCAGATGGCCTTTTTAAAGCTTTCAGACTATACTGGCACCATAGATGCCGTTGTCTTTAGCAAGCTATATGCCAGTCATAGAGAATTTCTGGTTAAAAACACCATCATAGCACTCCAAGGTAAAGTCACCGAACGCAATGGTGAAAAAAGCATAATGATCGAAGGTTTCAAAAAATTGGAATAAAAAAACAGCATTTCGATAAATCGAAATGCTGTTTGTTTTTAATCTTTACTACAGTGTCTGTTAGGTCGTTTAAATTTCAACCAAATCACCTAAAAAATAATGATTTACGAAACTAATATAGTATATTTGGGCTTCAAAAGCCCCACATTCGAGATTCAACGTTTTATTCCCTTCTGTAAAGGTAATTTTTATAGTTGAACCTTTTTCTAAAGCAAGTGGTTTACCGAAATTTTTTTTATTTTCTACTTCAAAATACTCAATTCCAATAGAAAAATTCTGATCTACTCTAAATGTTTTTTCCACAATATTTTTTTGTTTAAATTTTGAAATTAATTTAGTTACAAAGTCCATTTAACCATCCACCAGCAAATACTACAGGTTCTTTTTTTTCAACATTAACTTTTTTTAATTTTAAATTAATTTGATTGGCAATTTCTTCATCTAAAAAACCCATAAAACCAAAATGTTCATACTGTGGTTCACCAAATAAAATTGGATAGAAATCTGTACGTGCACGTAATTTTCTCCCAGTCTTTGGATGATATGCATAAACTTCATCCTTTTTAACAAGTTCGTAATTTTTTATAGTATCAAGAGCAATGAAACCTTCTGGTTTATTTATAATTCTTGTTATTCTAAAAAATCTTTTCTTTGCTGTGGCTCGTGCATCAACTTTTATTTCTGATCCGAGTTGATTTAGAATTAGTTTAATACAATCCGTTGTTTTACGTATAGCTCTTAAACTATTATCTGAACCAAATTCAAGACCAATACCAATCTTTGCCGATGAAATCAATGCATTATTTACAGTAAGATCCATAAGTAATACGTTTTTAGCATTTGTTGCTCGTACTAAATTTAAATTTTTTTCAGTAATCCTTGTAAGAATCACTGCGTCTTTGAGTCCGCTTTCTGTTGAATGTATGTCTATTACAACATCTTGTTCATCAACTATTGGTTTCAACTTAAAGGCCAGTTTTTCTTCAAAGCAACCATTAGGATTACCAGGAAATGAACGATTTAAATCTTTCTCTAAATATCGAATACCCCTAGTAACCGCCAAAGTATTTGAGATCAAAAGATTAATTTTTATTTCTTCATCTACGCCCACTATATCTGTAGGTAAAGATTTTAAATTAAGAAATACTTTTTGAAAAATTTTTTCAGTACCATGGGTACCACCTACAATCATTACTTTTTTCATTTGTTTAGTACCTGTCTACAGGCTTTTTAGATTTTGAAATTTTTATTTTATTTTAAAAGAACTAATTGTCATCTTGTTTTTGCAAACAAAAAAACCAGCTCATTTTGAGCTGGTTAGTGAATTCCTTGAAATAACAGAAATTAACAAATCAACCCAAAATGTAGGTCTGACCACCAGAAAGTATAATATTTTGTTGTACTTGAATTTTTCATATGTTTTTATTTTAAATATACCTGCTCTTAATCTCGTATCAGTGTACTAGTACAATATATCATACTTGCAAAATTTTGCAAACATATTACTTTACATACTGTGTATAACCTATGTACTAGTACAATGATATAAATCTAAAAATAACTTATTTATAGATTACTTAACAATTCCCATTTTGTTTACCATTTTCCAAAAACCGCCATTTTTATCAGCGAGCTCTCTTGAGCCACGAGCCACCGTCCCTATACCTATTTTTAGATCACTTGATATCTTGCGATGCTTCTCCCCTTTTACAAGCCTTTTAACTATCTGCCAACGGATGCTGAGGTCTTTATATTCACTAGGACTCAATACATCGTCTATAAAAGCACGAGCTAGACCTTTGTCACTACAAGATGTAATTATTACATTTAATAATTCTTCATTATATATTTGACTTTGTTCTTTAGATATTTTAGACATATTTAGATTATATCATGTACTAGTACAATGTAAATAAAAAACAAACCTCGTATAAAATACGAGGTTTGTTTTTTTTATTCTACTTCTTCTGGTGAAATACTTTTCATTATTTTAATTACTTGTTTTGAATACCCTGGGATAATACTGTCTGGATTATAAGTTTTTAAAATTGCTTCTGTGTTTTTATCTTTATAATAACGAGAAGTTTTAGGATTATTACCACCGATACTTCTTGATACTATTTCAATAGATTCATCAATTGATTTAAAACCAAATTTACATGAACCATAACCAAAAACACTATTTGAAACCTTTTTACAACTATGGCGACCTCCAGTACTCTCACGCATTGCTATAGCTGGTAACAGCCTCCAATCGATATCATGCTCATTTGCTTCCTCGACAAACTTTTTGCCGTATCCTGCAAGTGGAGCGTTTTTTGATTCAAAGTATGAATCGATAATTTCTGCACGTTTTTTGTCAATATCGTCTTCTTGTTTGGTTATAACAGTAGACTCCATAACAACATTATTTAAGTTTGTTACAGTTGGAGATTGAGATAAATCTACAATTCCTGTAAATGGGACTATCACAAATAAAGGAATAGTAACCATTGACTGAAAGAAACTTTTTATTTTTGTATTTTTCATAGTTAGCAGTTACGGTCCGCCGAACGCCACTCATGTGGAATTTTTAATTTACCAAATTAAAAAGCCCTTATATGTAATCAAACAACTACACACTTGGACATAGAAATATATTAGCACGAACTGTATTAAAAGTCAATAGTTATACCATCTTTTTCTCATCCGTCAAACACAAAAAACCCTTATTACATAAGGGTTTTTTGTGTTATTGTACTTGACAAAGTAGTCTTAAATATTGTGAAATTAGCCTTTAAAACAAGGATATAACAAGATTTTTGACAAAAAGATATTTTTATTCTGTAAAAAGCTTATTTCTAAAGGTTTTAATCGTTGTTGGATTAAAAAATAAATTATTTATTTACACCATGACAGTTTTTATACTTCTTTCCAGAGCCACAACTGCAAGGATCATTACGTCCAATTTTAGGTTCAGATTTCGAACTCTGTAAGCCATCTCCTGTATCACTTGGAGAAGTCAGTATTAGTTCAGGAGTGCTTTCAACAACCTCTACCCCATTGTTTGAGCTACTATCTATATTTATTGTTTTTATGAGAGACACAACTTGATCTTTGAACATAGCGTTTAATTCTTTAAACAAACGCAAACCTTCTTTTTTATATTCGATAAGTGGTTCACGCTGACCATAAGCACGCAAACTAACAGAAGACCGTGTATGTTCCATAGTTTCCAAATGTTCTACCCATAGAGAATCATTTGTATACAAGGATATCTTGCGAATAGTTTCTAATACATTGCTATCACCAACAGTTTCCATTTTTTCTTTTATTGTTTTTTCTAAATCAGGATAATCTAAATACAATGAATCTATAAAAACTTGCAATTCGTCATAATTACCAGTTAAAATTGTTTTACGTCTCTCATAGACAGATTTTCTCTGTACATTTATCACATCATCATACTCAAGAGTGTGTTTACGAGAATCGAAATGAAAACCTTCAATTTTAGATTGTGCTCCTTCTAGTGCATTAGATATAAATTTATTTTCGATAGGTTGATCTTCTGGTAAATTAAATTTACTCATTACGTTCTTTATGCGATCAGAACCAAATATTCTCATTAAATCATCCTCTAATGACACATAAAAAATAGTCTCACCTGGATCACCCTGACGTCCTGAACGACCTCGAAGTTGATTATCGATACGACGAGCTTCGTGACGTTCTGTACCTATAACAAACAAACCACCTAAATTTTTAACTTCTTCGTGCTTTTCTTTATTATAAGGAATACCTCCGAGTTTAATATCGACTCCACGTCCAGCCATATTTGTAGCCACAGTCACTGATCCACGCTCTCCGGCATTGGCAACGATACTTCCTTCATGTTCGTGATTCTTTGCATTTAAAACAGTGTGCTCTATACCAGCACTTGTTAAGTACGCTGAGAGTAATTCGTTTTTATCGATAGATACTGTTCCGATTAAAACAGGCTGACCCTTTTTTTGCAATTCTTTGACTTTTATCGCTATGGCTTGGAATTTTGTTTTTTCTGTTTGATAAATCAAATCATTGTGATCTATACGTTGTATTTTTTGATGAGTTGGTATCGCAACAACGTCCAGACCATAAACCTTGTTAAATTCTTCTTTTGAAGTTTCAGCTGTACCAGTCATACCTGATAACTTCTTGTAGAATCTAAAATAATTTTGAAAAGTAATAGATGCGACAGCTCGAGTTTCCTTTTCGATTTTCACACCTTCTTTTGCTTCTATTGCTTGGTGTAGTCCCTCACTCCAACGTCTACCGGGTTGTAAACGTCCTGTAAAAGAATCGACAATAAGAATTTCGTCGTCTTTGACTACATAATCTTTATTATTTTCATAGAGTCCGCGAGCACGAACTGCTGTTTCTAAATGATGAACATACTTGATACCTTTTTGTGTATAAATATCTGAAATACCAAGTAGCTTTTCTGCTTTTGTTATACCAGCATCTGTTAGAGATATAGCTCGAAGTTTTTCATCAACAGTGTAATCATCACCTTTGACTAATTGTTTCGAAATCTCGGCAAATGTTTTATACAAGTCTTCACTTTCTTCGGACGCTTGAGAAATAATAAGTGGTGTACGTGACTCATCTATTAGAATAGAGTCGACTTCATCGACAATAGCATAGTAGTGACCTCTTTGGACAATTTCATCTGGACTGTTAGCCAAGTTATCACGCAGATAATCAAAACCGAATTCATTATTTGTTCCATAAGTTATATCAGCAGCATAGGCTTGGGTACGTGAACATGGACGTAAATATTCGTATTGAACTTTAAAAGAATTTTCTTCGTCATCATCTTCACGACTAACATGACTACCATCATAAATGTAAGAAATATTTTGAGAATTCACCACAGCGACAGTCATACCAACTAATGCGAATATTGGTCCCATCCAAACCGCATCACGACGAGAAAGATAATCGTTAACAGTAACGATATGGACACTTGAGGAAGTGATAGCATTTAAATAAGCAGGGCTCGTAGCTGTTAGTGTCTTGCCTTCACCTGTGCGCATCTCGGCGATGCTATTGTTATGCAGTACAATACCACCCACTAATTGAACATCATAGTGTCTTTCATTGTGTACACGACGAGCAGCCTCACGGACAGTTGCAAATGCCTCAGGTAACAATGAGTCCAGATCCTCCCCTTTAGAAAAACGTTCTTTGAATTCAGCAGTTTTAGCTTTTAGTTCGTCATCAGATAGTTTAGTAAATTCAGGTTCAAGTGTATTAATTTTTTTTACTAAAACCTTTGTTTTATTTAAGGTTCTTGTATTTTCATTGGCAAATATTTCTTTTATTAGATTCATATAGCTATTTTAGCACAAAAAAAAGATCCTCGATAGAGAGAGGATCTTTTCTAAAAGGAGAAATTATTTCTTCTTTTTTGTAGCTTTTTTAGCTGCTTTTTTTGGAGCTGCTTTTTTAGCCGCTTTCTTTGCTACTTTTTTTGTTGCCATCGTTTTTAAATTTAGAATGTTAATGGGAATTCAGTAATTAGACATATCAAATATAAATTATTTTCTAACC
>JAYTNB010000046.1:0-6382 GCA_043748495.1 bacterium
TATTCTACCATTTTTTCAGCCAGCTCATTCATACCCCCTCCATTGGTCACGTTTGTAAATAGAGCTTCCTCTAAAAAGCTCTTTGCCATCATGGACCTGTTACCTGATTCACAATACAGAGTTATCTCTTCGTTTTTATCTAAATCAGGAAAGGTGCCTTGCATCATATCTTGAATATCAAATAAAATGGCCCCATTTATGTGCCCTGCATCATATTCCTCCTTTGTGCGTACATCTATAATTTTCATAAATCTATTATACTCGTCACGTCCTAGCTCCACAAGGAGCGAAGGCGGAACAGTTTTATTATCGTAAATATACCTTTCATATTGTAGGGGACTAAGTGGTTGGCGTTCAAGTAGTTTGTTTATTTTTATTAGTGCTGATGATTCTTTTATTTATAAATTTTATTCCACTGGGCACGTATTTTTGCCGATCATTTGATTAAATGCACACCAAGAAAAAATACTTTCAAAGAATGAGAAGCCGGAGAAGAAGATAAGGATGGGGCTCCAAGTGGTGAGGATGGCCCATAGGAGTAATCCTACACCGATGACCGCTCGAAGCAAGCGACCTTTTTTATTAATATTTTTGTTGGTTCCAGACGGATTCGACAAGCTCACCGTAATTGGTTTTGATTGTAAAAATTTTCTTGAAAGATATTTTACAATAAAACCAATTATAAATGCTAGTACATACAATACAACTATCATACCCCAGCCAAAAGGGGAGAGGATGAAGGTGATCGGAGATTCTTCAAAAAAGTCTCTTTTTAATTCTGGAATAATAGAGAGTGCATTGGTGCCTTCTTTACCATCAAACGCTTCTATTTCACCTATGGCGAGGGAATACTTGCCGTCGTTCTTACTACTTGTGACTTTGACTATATAGACTCCCGCTTCGGCGCGAGCTTTGTATTCACCACCATCGAGGTACTTACTCTGACCAAATGGCTCAAAGAAGCTTTTCCAGAAAGCGTTCTCTCCGCCTAAAGTCGATATCAATTTTCCATCTTTAGAAACTTCCGCCACAGTGCTTTTGTCGGCAGACTTTGTATCTGGTAGCAGGATGCCGACATAGAGATCAAAATCAGTCTTTGAATCTATAGTATATGTATGTGGCACACCTGTGAGAGTAGCATAGTAGGCTTTAGATATTTCTGGGTCAGGTACCATTGTTTGGTTGCTCTGTGTTATACGAGGTTGATGAGCAAAAGTAGATACCGGCAGGAGTACCGAAAAAATAAAAATAAATAAATACTTTTTTGTTGAGTTGGTCATTGATTTATTATATCATTTATTAGGACATTATGTTTACAGGCCTCGACCCTTGCAGGGTCAGTACACCTTTTCCATTTTTTAAAATGATTACATTTTTAAAAATACGGAAAAGGTCTTCTCGTCCCATACGCTTTGAAAGTAGTTTCAAAGCTCGCTCGCGCAAAAAATAAAACCCCAAAAGGGGTTTATTTTTATTTGCGCGAGCGATGGGACTCGAACCCACGACCTCTCCCGTGACAGGGGAGCGCTCTAACCAGCTGAGCTACGCCCGCAAATATAACTTTATCTAACAATATCACTATCTTTTACTAATTGCTTGCCTAACCAAAACAGCTAAACCCGCAAATGATATTACTTACTAACCAAAACAGTTAGTTCCTACAAAAATTGCTTGCCTAACCAAAACAGCTACGCCTGCAAATGTTTAAATTCTTCAAAAATCTTCTTTTTACGTTGTAAAAATAGGTTACTTTGAATATCTACTCTACCATTATACATAAAATCGTATAATTTCAAAGTTTATAATAGTACCGACGATAGGACTTGCACCTATGACCTGTCGCTTATGAAGCGACCGCTCTTACTAACTGAGCTACGCCGGCATGATATTTTCTTTCATTGCTTTTATTAAAGCTAACATTTTATATTTCAATTTAGTACTTCTTCTTACTATTAGTCTACAAATACCATAATATGTATCATTATTTTTGTAAACCTTTATAGCCTTTGTTTTTATAAAATAAGGCTTTCTAAACTGATCTTGGTGTAATTGTATCAAATTTATCCAAAAACTCAATACCTCACTAATTCTGTATTTATGGGATTCATTAATTTGAATTGAACACATTAATTCATTTTCTTTTACCCCCATGCATTCTATTAAAAATTTCTTTATAAGAATTATCATTTCTGGATCAGAATTAATAAATTGAAAGCCAGTACTTTTTTCACTTTTTGAACCTTCAGCCCAGTACAAAGCTGTAGCGATAAAAAGTAGTTCTTTTTTATCTATAGATTTTATTTTTGCTTTACCAAATCTATCTGCTTCCGATATAGATTCAATTTTTTTGTTTTTGTTAATTTGTGCTCCAAGCAAACGACCTTTTTGTGTTTTTAAAATATGTTCTTTTTTAATTTTTCGATATTGTTCTTTTGTAAGAGAAATATCCCTACACCACAAACTAACGGTACTTTTTGAAACACCAAGTTTATCTTTTATTTGATTAATAGGCAAGCCAGATATTCTTAATTTTATAGCTTGTTCTTTTAATCCATGCAATATCATATATGTATTATATCACAAGTTCGATTAATATAAATAAATAATATTTATTTATACAATGATTGTTGCGGGACCTGGAATCGAACCAAGATCCTAAGGTTATGAGCCTTATGAGATACCATTTCTCTATCCCGCGATATAAATACACTAAATTTGTAAAACTGTCCATATTGTACTTAAATTTGAGAATTTTGCAAACTTTTAATTAAATAGTATACTTATAACATATAATTAAAAAACTAAATTTATCATGGAAAATGAAGTAAAAGAAAATACAGAAAATAAGAAAGAACAAGTTTTACCAGCCAATCAAACTCAAACAGTAGTCAAACAACCACTTCTAACCATGCCTATGGCTATCGTTCTTGCTGGTCTATTGATAAGTGGGGGACTTTATTTCTCAAGTATTCAAAAAGCAAAGATTGCAGCAAATGCTCAAAATAATCAAGCTGGAGGTCAACAAGGTAATTTAGAAAGTATCAATAAGGTTACAAAAGATGATCATATACGTGGTAATCCAGATGCTGCTGTTACTATCGTTACTTATTCAGATGCAGAGTGTCCTTTCTGTAAAGTTTTTCACAATACTATGAAGCAAATAATGACAGAGCACGAAGCTAAAGATGACGTGGCTTGGGTTTATCGGCATTTCCCGATAGATTCACTTCATCCAAATGCTCGTAAAGAAGCCGAGTCTATGGAGTGTGCAAATGAACAAGGTGGTAACGATGCTTTTTGGAAGTATACAGATAAATTGTATGAATTTACACCTTCGAACAATCGTTTAGATTTAAAAGAATTACCAAAGATTGCAGCTATGGTTGGTCTGGATGTAGCAAAATTTAATGAATGTTTAGTAAGTGGTAAATACTTAGAACATATCGCTCGTGATGAAGCCAATGCTAAAGAGACAGGAGGACAAGGTACACCATGGTCTGTCGTTATCGGTAAAAATGGCAAGAAATACCCACTCTCAGGAGCGCAGTCAGTTAGTTCTGTCAATCAACTCATAAACTTAGCTGCAAATTCAAAGTAATATGAATGGTTTGTTTGAAGTATTTAAAAAAACTCGATATTTAATTCTCGGTATCTTCATTTCTCTAATGATAATGATGCTTATTGTTTTGTATCCAAACTTTAGTTTACTAAAGACTGTGTTTTTAAGTAGCGATATTTTAGGAGATAAAATAAAATTTTTGTTTTCTATTTTATTTTCAAATCCATACTATGCTGACTTTTTTTCTTTCCTATATTTAATTACTATCTCTTTTTTGTCAGGTATTGGTATAACTATGTCTGTATACATCTTTCGTCAAAAAATACGACAAACAAAAGGAATTGGTTTAGGTATGTTAGGGACTTTTGCTACTTTAATTGGTGTCGGTTGTATGGCTTGCGGTTCATTTTTTGTACTAACGATTCTTTCTTATTTTGGTATAGCAGGATTGGTAACTAGCCTACCTTACCAAGGTAAAGAAATCGGTTTCCTTGGTATAGTGTTGTTGTGTATTTCGATATACTATATGTCAAAAAATATTGATAAACCGCTGGTTTGTTAATATCTGCCGTCATAGCTTAGTGGTAAAGCACGTCATTGGTAATGACGAGACCGTGAGTCCGATTCTCACTGACGGCTCTATGAATTTAAAGTTTACAAAAATGCATGGTATAGGGAATGATTTTGTTGTTATAGACAATACGAATGGAGAAATTGTTTTGTCGAGTGAACAAATTATTTTCTTGTGTGATAGACATAAAGGCATAGGCGCCGATGGAGTGATACTAGTGGAAAAGAAAGATGGTTCTGATTGTTTTATGAATTATTATAATAGCGATGGAACTTTGTCAGAAATGTGTGGCAACGGAGTGCGTTGCACCGCTTTGTTTTATAAAGAACAAATTCTAGAAAAAGAAAATAACCAAAATATTTTTAAAATAGACACACGAGCAGGTATTAAAGAAATAAAGCTAGAAGATGATGGAACTTTGTCTGTAAATATGGGGAAAGCGTTTTTTGAGCATTCAGATTTTCCCAAAGAAAGTTTAGAGATTGAAGGTTTGGATATTTATTGTGCATCAATAGGGAATCCGCATGCAGTTGCTTTTGTCGATGATATAGAAAAATATAATCTTTTAGAAATTGGTCCAAAAATAGAAAACAATAAAAATTTCCCAAATAAAATAAATTTTGAATTAGTAGAGCGTGTTTCAGATAATGAATTTAATATGAAAGTTTGGGAACGTGGTTGTGGAGCAACTCTTGCTTGTGGTACAGGGGCTTGTGCTGTATATGCACTAGCACTTAAATACCAAAATGCACAAAAAGAAATTGGCATAAATCTACCAGGCGGTAAACTATACTTTTCAAGTAATGAAAATAACGAGATAATAATGACTGGACCTGCAGTATCAGTATTTAACGCAGACATCAATTTGGATTAGAAATCACTACACAGCCCTAGGCAAGGCCTAGGGCTGTGTAGAAAAGATGTTTATAAAATGCTAAAATGAATTTATGGATAAACACCTGTGTAGTCAAAAAGTGGATTGGGTTAAAGTTGATAATATTGTTGAAACGTACTTGTCAGACAGTATTCCTTCTGCTATAGATTGTGTTTCGGTTTACGCTTTTGTTCTTAAAGAGGGTAAGTTTCTACAAACAGAATTACGTAAAGGGGAAAGACCAACTCAGAGGTTAGATATACCAGGCGGACACGTAGATGAAGGCGAGACTTCGGAACAAGCTGTAATAAGAGAAACGCTCGAAGAAACTGGTGTTATTGTCAAAGTAAGAAAATTTGTTGCTTATAAAAAGATTACAATTGTAGGCCCTAAGCCAGAAAATTACAGGTACCCGTATCCAACAGGTTATATGGGTTTCTATATTTGTGATATTGTAGAAGAATTACCTTTTGAAGGTAATAAGGAAACATTAGGCCGTATTTGGTTAGAGCAAAAAGACTTTGCGACTTCTCCTTGGTGTATAGAAAACAAAATTTTATTTGATGAAGTGTTAAAACAGATTTAGTTATGCAAAACGACGATGAATTAAAAATTGAGTTAGAGGGACTTGAGAACGACATGGTAAACAATGTCGATTTTTGGGTTGATAAAAATTTGGCACAAAACAAGATAAAAAGGATTACGGAAATAAAAAGTTTGTTGTCTGGAGGCGAAGAATACGACAAAGGTAATGCAATACTTTCTATTATAACTGGGGCAGGAGGCGACGATGCCGAGGATTTTTCTGGTATGTTGCTTCATATGTATAAAAAATACATTGAGAATAAAAATTGGCAGGTCAAACTCATAGACGAAAATCCAAACACTCTCGGTGGTTATAAAAGTGTCTGTATAGAGGTTATCGGAAAAGATGTTTATGGGACTTTAAAAAATGAAAGTGGAGTACACAGACTCGTGCGTATCTCCCCATTTAATTCAAAAGGCCTTCGTCAGACTTCTTTTTGTTTGGTTGAAGTAGTGCCAGTTTTTGATACAAGCGTTGGGTCTATACAAATCAAACCAGAAGATTTAAAAATTGAATTTTCTAAAGCAGGTGGTCCAGGAGGGCAGAATGTAAACAAAAGAGAAACAGCTGTTAGGATTGTTCATATACCTACAAATATAGTTGCAAGTTGTGCTACGGAAAGATCTCAAGAACAAAATAGATCAAAAGCTATGTCTATGATTCTTGGTAAACTATATAAAAAACAAGAAGAAGATAAAAAAAGACAGAAAAATGGACTATCTACCACTTCAAACATTGAAATAGAATGGGGTAGTCAGATACGATCGTATGTTTTGCACCCTTATAAACTAG
>JAYTNB010000047.1:0-2222 GCA_043748495.1 bacterium
CCTCACCAGGATTCTCGAGTAATCCTAAAAACAAATGTTCAGTTGAAACAAATTCATCTTTTAAATCATGAGCTATTTTTGTTGAGATTTCGATAGCTGTTGCGAGATCAGGGGTAAGGTATATCTGATACGACGGAGAGAGAGTTGTTCCTCCTTCGCGACCTTCAATTGCATCGATGACATTGTCGATTAATAACTGTGTATCAACTTGAAGCTTTTCTAAAATAGCTACAACCAAAGACTCTTCTTGTAGAAAAAGAGCTGCGAGCAAATGGAGGCCACTAACATGATTCTGACCTTTTTCGATGGCTATTTCATGAGCTCTCCTTATAACTTCTTTGGCTTTAGTTGTAAAATTATTAAATGGTGGCATATATGTTTATTATTCGTCTATTATAGCATACAAGTCAATAATTTCGAAATCAAAAAATCAATTAAAATTTTTATATTTTTCGAGAATTTGGGAGAGATTTTTTACCAGAGTGTCGATGTCTTTTTTAATTGTTTGACGGCCCAAAGTTATGCGCAATGCACCGCTTGTTTCGTCGAATGTTTTGTTTTGCGCCGAGCGTAAAGCACGAATTACATGAGAACTACCCTCTCCATTACTTGCACAAGCACTGCGTTCCGAGACCATTATTCCTTTTGCATCGAGTTCTATAACTAATAATTCACTTGAAATTCCAAACACAGAAATATTTATATTGTTTGGTAAACGATTTTCTTTACTACCGTTTAGAATTATCTCGTAACCAGACGAAACAGAAAGTAAAAGTAATTCTTCGATAGCATAGTCACGGATTTTTATGAGTCTCGCACTTTCTTTATCTTTAATTTTATTTGTAATTTCTAAAGCAAGAGATAGACCTAAAATACCCGCTACATTTTCTGTCCCCGAGCGTAAATTGTTTTCTTGACCACCGCCACCACAGACTGGTGATATCTCTACACTTCTTTTTTTATATAAACAACCAACACCATTACCACCGTATATTTTAGAACTATTAAAAGACAACATATCGACTCCCAATTTTTCTATATTTTCTGTAAATAAATAATTCATCGCCTGACATGCATCTGTATGGAGCACAGGATAAAAAATTTGATTTTGGAAATGTCTGGTGACTTGACCCGAGGACTTTTCAAAATCAAATTTTTTATCCTGTGCGAACCTCTTAAAATGCCGTATTTCTTTTGCAATTTCTTGGATCGGTTGAATAGTACCGATTTCATTATTGGCATACATAATAGAAACTAAAATTGTATTTTCTTTTAGTGCTTTTTTTATATCTTTTGGATTTACGATTCCATTTTCATCACATGCTATATATGTAATTTCTGCTTGCTTTCTTTTTTCTAAGAGACGACAGTTTTCTATTACAGCACTATGTTCAATATTGGAAGTGATTATATGAGGCAATATTTTAGAATTTGGGTTTTTTTCATGAAAATTATAGACAGTACCGAGTATAGCGATAGCTACGCTCTCTGTACCTGATCCAGCAAAGAAAATTTCATCTTTGTGTGCATTTAAATTACGTGCAACAGAAATTCGAGATTCATTTAAAACATTTAAAGAATACAGTCCCATTTTATGGATCCCGCTTGCATTAGCAAAAAGCTTTTTCTCTATCTTGTTTATCTTTTTTACAATATTTAGATCAACCATAGTACAAGCAGCATTGTCTAGGTAAATATCTTTTTTACTAAGGATGTTCATTATTACATATTACAACATTATTGCTTTATTGTAAAAAATGTCTTAATAGTATATACTCACTATTGTGGATGTTACTATTATTTTAATCTACATACTCTTTGCTCTTTTTGGTATCCTACTTATATGGATCATAATTTTGGAGTTACGTTTGAGAAAGTTTTTCTCTGGTTCTGACACAAAAAGTTTAGAGGCTACAATAAAAAAAGTATACGAACAAAATTCCAACTTAATCGAAACACAAAAAGAGATCAATATACATCTAGAAAAAATGGATGTGAAAATCAGACGCTCAGTACGTGATATAAAAACAATTCGTTTTAATCCATTTGCTGAAGAAGGTGGTGGTAAACAAAGTTTTGCAACTGCATTGATAAATGATAATGGTGATGGAGTCATCCTGTCTAGTTTATATTCTCGTGATCGTATGAGTATTTTTGCAAAACCGATAAAAAATAACAAATCCGAATTTGAATTAACACAAGAAGAAAAAGAAGTCTTAGAA
>JAYTNB010000048.1:0-12394 GCA_043748495.1 bacterium
CTTTTACCGAGTGAGTCGTCAGAGTCATTTAATTCTACTCGTATATTCTTTTCTTTTAGACTTGCGACTAAACTCTTTGCAAAGTCTGTATGCTTGTCAGCACGCACTGGGATGACGGTGACTTGGCAAGGGGAGAGCCACACAGGGAATATGCCTGCATAGTGTTCTATCATTATACCCATAAAACGCTCAACAGATCCAAGCATAGCGCGGTGGATGACAACAGGTCTTGATCTAGTATTTGTGTTGTCTGTGTACTCTAAATCAAACTTTTCTGGTAAATTGAAATCAAGTTGAATAGTCGAAAGTTGCCATTCGCGACCTATTGCATCTTTGAACATAAAATCAAGTTTTGGTCCGTAAAAGGCTGCTTCGTTTTCGGCTTCTTTGTAATTCCAGCCGGTGCTTTTTACTATTTCACGAAGAGCATTTTCAGCTGTATTCCAGACTTCGTCAGTTCCTAAATAATTTTGTTTATTTTTTGAATCACGCAAAGATATTCGGACATAGAAATCATTGAAACCAAAAGCATCATAAATTTCTTTAATCATGGAAGTCATAACCGAGATTTCGTCTTTTATTTTTGAAGCTTCACAAAAAACGTGACAGTCGTCTTGAGTTAATGCACGCACACGAGTCAGGCCAGATAATTCCCCAGATTTTTCGTAGCGATAATTTGTAGTTGTGCAAACGTATCGAATAGGCAAGTCACGATAAGAATGGGGAAGAGATTTATAAAGCATCATAAAATGAGGACAATTCATTGGTTTCAAATAGTACTCATCTTCATCAACTTTCATTGGATTATACATCGCATCGTATTTATCTAAGTGACCAGATATTTCGTAAAGCTTTCCTTTTGTTATATGAGGTATCCAAATAGGCACGAAATCACGTTTCTCTTGTATCTCGGTTATAAAGTTTTCTATTGTGCGTCGTAGTATTGCCCCTTTTGGATAAAACAGTGGTAATCCAGCTCCTATTTCATCTATGATTGTAAATAATTCCATCTCGCGACCGATTTTTCTATGATCTCGTTTTTTCGCTTCTTCTTGTTGGAAGATGTATTTTTCCAATTCTTCTTTATTATCAAATGCGAGGCCATAAATACGAGTGAGCATTTTATTCTTTTCGTCTCCACGCCAGTAGGCACCAGCGACCTTGTCGAGCTTGAAAGAGTCTATGGCTATATCGCTACTTGGATTCTCAGAGTGTCCTCCACGACAAAGGTCTGTAAAACCACCGCAAGTATAGAGTGTTATTTTCTCGCCACGGCCTTCTATCTCTTCTATAAGTTCTTTTTTATAAACATTGTCTTTAAATATAGCTAATGCTTCATCTTTAGTTACAACTTTGTGAGTAAATTCTACCCAATGAGCCATATTCTGCTTCATAGCCTTTTCTATTTTCTCTAAATCGGTGTCGGCAACTTTATCAGTACCAAAATCAAAGTCATAATAGAAGCCATTGTCGATAGCAGGGCCCAGTGTTGGATGAGCATTTGGGTAATGTTGTAGAACTGCTTGCGCTAAAAGGTGAGCGAGAGTATGACGAGCAAATGATAGTGTTTCTTTATTATTTTCCATATCTATCAAATATATCATTTTATCAACTTTTTTAAAATTGACTAAAAATCTTATTTATGTTTAAATACATATAAATAGCAATATTGCAAAGTACCTTACCATTTAATAAAGTGAAAAATAAATTAGACGGTCTTAAGAAAATAAACAGGAAATCAAATAAGGAATTTGAAGTTTTTTTTATATCGGTTTTACCATATATGTTATCGGCAAAGGGTATGAAATTTATTATGAAAAATGATACTAATAAGGAATTTTTTATAAAAAAAATTGAAAAAACATTTCACTATATTGGTAATCATCACAAAAAAAATACTTCTGCAGGAAAGCTGAAAAAGAAAAAATCACCAAATCATGAAAGAAAATTTAAAACAATGAGAGAAGAAGATGATTCTATTTAAGAATCTAAAAGATAAGAGTTTTAGGGGTTAAAAGTTAGAAGTCTAAAAAGGCATTCATTGGGTGCCTTTTTTTTATTTGCATTTTGGCTCAAAATCAGTATACTATAACAATGGTAATAAGAATGCGACATACACGTGCTCATACTGGTAACCGAAGATCCCATCATGCATTGAAGGGTAAGGTTTTTACGACATGTACAAACTGTCAGGCTCCAAAAGAGACTCACATCGTTTGTAATCATTGTGGTTTTTATCGTGGACGTAAAGTTCTCGATGTTGTAAAAAAAGTTGAGAAAAAACAAGCAAAAAGTAAGAAATAATTTTAGGTGTTATTTTTGGATTTATTGTAAAATAACTCCTGTAAATAAAACCTAATTATATTATGGCAAACAGGCACCTTTCACGTTCAATAATCTTGCAGACACTCTTTGAGTGGGATTTTGATGCGAACAATAAAGAAAATTCTGTCGATGAAATGCTTGAGCGTAATATAGAAGAATTCGGTCCAGGACTCAATGATGACCATTTTATGGCTGAGCTACTTTCTGGTGTCGTAAAGAAAAAAACTATTATCGACGAGATAATAACGAAAGCTGCTCCTGAATGGCCACTAGAAAAGATATCGATTGTAGATCGTAACATATTGCGTCTAGGTTTATACGAACTCCTATTTGGCGACCGTGCTCAAGTTCCACCAAAAGTTGCTATTAATGAGGCCATAGAACTCGCTAAAAGTTTCGGAGGTGAGAATTCTAGCCGTTTCATAAACGGAGTTCTCGGTGGCGTCTATAAAGAGATAGGTGAACCAGGCAAAGACGACTTTAAAAAGAAAGAAAAGAAAGTTTTCGAAACCGATCCTACTAAATTCCCAATAGAAAAAAAGGCCGGAGCTGTTGTCTATGCAAAACATGCAGACAATATTTACTTTGCATTTGTGCACGATGTCTTTGGTTACTGGACACTATCTAAAGGTAGTATAGAAGAAGGAGAGAATGAAAAAGACGGCGCTATAAGAGAAATAAAAGAAGAAATGAGTCTTGATATAACAATCGAAGCTGAGCTTGGTCGCAATGAGTATATTGCTAATCATCCAGAAAAAGGCAAAATTCGTAAGCAAGTAATATTTTTCCTTGGTCAATCTGACTATACAGACATAGTTCTTGAAAAAGGTACAGGAGGTCTCGACGATGCTAAATGGTTCATCCTCGCTGATGTACCATCCTTGCGAATGTATGACAATATGATACCGCTTTTAGAAAAATCTATTGAAATATTAACCAAAAAATCTTAATAATATTTTATTCCTATCTATGATAAACTTTGAAAATTTCGAGAAAAAAACTAATATATTTTTTAATAATAAGAAACTTTTAGAGCAAGCGTTTATCCATCGTTCGTATATAAATGAAAATACTGGGACTAGTTTTTCTCATAATGAAAGATTGGAGTTTTTAGGTGATGCTGTTCTAGAATTGTGTGTAACTAATTATTTATATACTAAATATCCAAAATGTGACGAAGGAGAACTAACTGCGTATCGATCGGCACTTGTAAATGCAGTGACTATCGGTGAAGTGGCGGCTGAATTGCAAATGAATGAGTACTTACTCCTCTCAAAAGGAGAAGCAAAAGACATAGGTCGTGCACGTAACTACATACTTGCAAATACTTATGAAGCATATGTCGGAGCAGTTTTTTTGGATTTGGGTTATAATGTAGCCGAGGGTTTTATCGCAAAGACTTTATTTACGAAAATAGATAAAATAGTTAAACATAAATTATGGCGTGATCCAAAAAGTTTGGTCCAAGAAAAGTCTCAAGAGCATCTAAATATCACTCCATCTTATAAAGTTCTAAACGAACAAGGACCAGATCACGAAAAGAGCTTTACTGTCGGTATATTTTTTGGTGATGATAAAATAGCAGAAGGGAAAGGTAACAGTAAACAAGAAGCTCAACAAAACGCAGCACAACATGCACTAGAATCTAAGCACTGGTTAAATTAATTATGATGACATTAAAATCAATTGAATTATTTGGTTTCAAATCTTTTGGTAAAAAAAGTAATGTATCTTTCGACACCCCTATAACTTCGATTGTGGGTCCAAATGGTTCTGGTAAGTCAAATATAGTCGAAGCGATACGTTTCGTACTCGGAGAGCAATCCATAAAATCACTCCGTTCTAAGGGTGGTGTGGACTTGATATACAAAGGTTCAAAGAGCTTGCCGGCTTCATCACGAGCGTCTGTAGCTATCACTTTTGATAATAGTAAAAAGATATTTTCTTTTACAAATAGTGGACTCGGCATCTCTGTTGATTATGATGAAGTTACTATATCTCGTACTGTTTATCCAGATGGAGTTAATAAGTATAGTATCAATAATACCGAAGTACGCCTCAAGGATGTCGTAGATTTACTCGCATCGGTAAATATAGGTAGCTCTGGACACCATATCATCTCTCAAGGTGAGGCTGACCGTGTTTTAAATGCTTCAAATAGAGACCGCCGTGCTATGATCGAAGACGCTCTAGGATTAAAGGTTTTTCAATATAGAATTCTAGAATCAGAAAGGAAATTAATGAAAACTGTGGACAATATGAAAGAAGTCGGTATCTCACGTCGCGAAGTCGCTCCACATCTGAACTTTCTTAAAAAACAAGTTTCAAAAGTTGAAAGGTCTTATGAACTTCGAACTGAGATAGAAGGTTTGTACAAAAGTTATTTCTCCTCAGAGAATAAATATATAAATGATGAAAGTAATCGTTTACTATCATTGCGTAGTCACTTGGATACAGAAATCAATTCACTATCAGAAAGGATCCTGCAAGTAGAAAAAAGTAAAATAACTGACGATGGAAAAAATACAAATCAGGTCTTGGTTGATCTAGAGACAAATTTAAAGTCTCTACGTACAGAACACGATGAGATATCTCGCAAATTGGGTCGCATAGAAGGTGTCATCGAAGGGATCAATCGCGAATTAAATAGAGCTCCACAAATAAAAGAAAATGTTGTAACTGATTCCCAATGGCGGTCAGTGGTTGCAAATGTAGACAGCTATATAAATGAATGTTTACAAATGTCTGATTTGGAAAGTATATTCTCTATTCTGAGAACTATTAAAAACAATCTATCAACTCTCCAGATAAAAACACAAACAGTCATACCAGCAGTTGACGAAAACATAGAAAAAGAAAAACAAGAACTATTAAAATCAAAAGATGAATTGAGTTTCTTTTTGCAAAACATAAAAGAAAAAGAGAATGCTCTCTTGGAAATGATAGAAATAGAAAAAGAAAATGAATATCAAAATAATATAAATCAGAGAGAAATTCAAAATACTCTCTTTGATTTACAAAGACAAAAAAATGAAAAGTTGAGTGACTTGCACTCTCTTGTTTTCCAAGAAGAAAAATTGAATCTAATTAAAAATAGTTTTGAAAATGAATTAGTCGAAGCAAGCGTTCTAGTGGGGCAGGTTGTTCTTAGTTTCGTTAAGCAAGAACCAGAAAGCATCCTAGATAGAAGTTCTATCGATGATTTACGTCGTCGTACTGAACGCATAAAAATTAAATTAGAAGACAGTGGTATATCTAATGCCGGGGAAATAATGAAAGAGTATCAGGATACAATCGAACGTGATAGTTTCTTGGAAAAAGAAATCAATGATCTACAGAAAAGCGTCGATGACCTGCATGTACTTATCGTTGATCTAAAAGAAAGTCTGGATATCAAATTTAAAGAAGGAGTTCTAAAAATAAATGAACAATTTCAAGAGTTCTTTTCTCTCATGTTTGGTGGGGGTTCTGCTTTTCTGTCGATTGTTATGGAGCACAAAAAAGTTAGAAAGAATAAAGATGAAAATTTAGAAAATTCAGATTATTCTGAAGCAGAAGAAAAAGATGAAAATGAAATTGGCTTTGAACGGGGGATAGAGATAAATGTAAGTTTACCGCAAAAGAAAGTTAAAGACATACATATGCTCTCTGGAGGTGAACGTTCACTGACATCTATCGCACTCCTTTTCGCTATCTCACAAGTTAATCCACCACCATTTCTAGTTCTCGACGAAACAGATGCAGCACTAGACGAAGCTAATTCGCGTAAATACGGCAACATGCTCGAGAACTTGGCGCATTTCTCACAATTAGTGGTTGTGACACACAATCGCGAGACGATGTCTCGCGCACAAGTCCTCTACGGCGTAACAGTCGGTGCGGATGGTTGCTCAAAACTCTTGTCTATAAAGCTCGAAGACGCAAATGTGTATGCGAAGTAGTTTATATTCACCACATTGATAAAACAGTATATATGATATATACTGTTTATAAGTGATAATATTGTCATTTGTAAATTAAATTTCAATGAAAAAACTATTAGTTGAAGCCTTAGAGGCGATTAAGAACCTTAATCTCTCAATGATTAAGGAAAAGTTGATGAAGATCAAAGGGTGGACTGAACCCCAGTCTGCTAATGCTGTAGAGTGGTATAGGCGGTATCTCATTGTTTGTGTAAAGTATCCGGAACAAAATCATGTTCCAACCAAAGTCATTGATGAAGTCTGGCATCTACATATTCTCGACACAAGAAAGTATGCAAGTGATTGTGGAGCAATCTTTGGCGAATTTAAGCACCACACACCATCATACTCTGATATATCTGCCGACCGATTAGACGAGGATTTTGATCGCATGAATCAATTCTACCTGGTAGAGTTTGGTGAAGACCCGACGACAACAGGAGACAATATAGGAACCTGTTATTCCGACGAGTTAGTACGTGCTGAATGTGATGATAGCGACGGAGGACAATCAGATCAGAATTAAAACAAAAGAGGGATTTCCTTTATTACATTAAGAGTGGTACTAAATGCCACTCTTTTTATTTTGCGTCAGTATCTGTTATAATTACTCAGTATCTATGATAGATTGGAATCCTTATTATAAAAAACATTCAATACGAGAACCGCGTAAGCTCTTTGTTAAGGCTGTATCTTTTTGTTCGAATAAAGAAAATGCTCTTGATCTGGGAGCAGGGACGCTCATAGAATCAAAATTTCTTGTTGATGCGGGATTTAAGAATATCATTGCAGTAGATAATTCTCCTGAGGTTAAAGATTTTGCACAAGATATCGATACTTTTAAACTCACTTTGGTTATGAGTTCATTTAATGACTTCTTTTTTCCAAAAAATAAATTCGATCTTGTGAACGCTCAATTTGCTCTGCCATTTTACGGCAAAGAAGATTTCCCAATTTTTATTAAAAAGATAATAGATTCTCTCGCTCCAAAAGGAATATTTGTAGGTCAGTTTTTCGGGGTCAATGATAGTTGGAATGTGCCTGATTCTGAAATTATATTTCATACAAAAGAGGAAGGACTACAACTTCTGGCAGAGTTAGAAATCATTGAATTTCTTGAAGAAGAAAAAGAAAATCCTACAGCAAGTGGTGCTATCAAGCATTGGCACCTTTTTCATTTTATTGTCAAAAGATAGGCTACGGGGCAAGATCTACAATAGAATTGGTCTTCCGCCAGGAATGACCTAGCGGAAGAGTAGATTAGGTTTTGATAGTCGGAAAGGGGTTTTGTAAGAGTCATTGAAAATTGTGGATGCATAAGTTCACATACATATGGCAGTCTTAATTAATTAAGCACCATGAGACAATTCAATAGATTCAAGGGTACAAAAGGGTTCATAACAATGGGGGAGCATGTGTTACGATTTCGTGTACAGGTCCAGGAGGAACAACAGTCAAGGCTCTCAAAGTTCCACTACGAATATTTTGGTGGAGGAATCGTAATTGATCAAATGCGGGAGTAAAAAGAGCCACAGGGCTCTTTTTTTGCAGTGGATTATTGCCATTGATAAAGTTAGTATTTGTATGATGTAATATAAAGATTAATATTGTTCTTTCAAATTTTTAACTAATATATGTCTTAATTATTGAAATAATGGAAAATAAAGACATTGTAAATTTACAATAGCAGTTGCTCTTTAAATTTGAAATTCAGAGATAGATTATCGTGGGAGTGTTGATTGTTACGGCAATCATATCATTCTTTTTGCCGGATTATTTATTCAAAACTTCTAAATACTGATTTATAGTTTGATCATTTTTTATGATATTGGCTGCATGGTCTATACCCACATATCGATAATGCCATGACTCGTACATATAACCTGTGACTTCTTCTTTGTCTTCTGGATAACTTTCGAGGTAACCATATTTGTAGGCATTTTCTTGTAACCATTTGTATTCAAGAGTGTTAGCAAAAACTTGGCTTGCATTTTTATAAGAAATTGAGCCAGATGTAAGGTCGACAGCAACACCTAGTTGGTGTTCAGAATGTCCTGGTTTGGCTATTATTTTATGTGCATTTTTATCACCTTTTTTAATTTTATTTGCTAAAAGCATTTTTTGGGTATCGTAATTTCTAAAGCCAGAAGATACTTTGATATTATAATTTTCTTTTTTCGCATCATTTATCATTAATTCCAATTGATCACGAGCTTCTTTTTGTAAACAAAATAAATTTGTACTATTTTCTTTTTTGATTAAAACTAAATTGTTTGGTATGTATGTCTTGTCAGGAATTGCTATGTCTTGTCCGACATCGTTGTAAGTGTAATCTAGATATTTTTTTTCTGGTTTCGGACAATCTGCGTCTTCTTTATCAAAGATACCCATCGGTTGGTACTTGGAATTTAATTTTATAATCCTATCATTTATCGATACTAAATTTTTACCTTCGTAGTTTGCTTCAAAGAGCATGCCTTCCATTGTGTCTTTTGAGAAATACTGATCAAAGATAAAGTTACCTAAAGAGTAAACTATTGGTTTGTCTTTATATATTTCTATATCTTGCATAACATGAGGATGGTGACCGATGATTAAATCAGCGCCATTGTCTATGGCTGTATGTGCCAGAGTTTGTTGTCTTTGATTGTGGATTTTTTTGTATTCTATACCCCAATGTATAGAAACAGTTAGTACGTCACAATTTATTTTTGCATTTTTAATTATTTCAGAAAAGCGTGGATCAGAAGCAATAAGTATACCTGGTTTTTCATTACCTGCTTGTAGCCAGTTTGGTCCCACATCTGTAAAACCAAGGAAGCAAAATTTCGTATCATTTTTTTCTATGACTTTTGGTTTTTCAGCTTCAATTTTATTTAAACCAGCGCCAGTTTGTAAAATCTTGTTTTCTTCTAATCTTTTTATTGTGTCTGTGAATGCAACTATACTCCAGTCACCAACGTGATTGTTAGCAAAAGAGACAATATCAAAACCGGCATTGTAAAGGGCAGGTAGGACCATAGGATCCATACGGAAAGAATATTTACTTCCGACATTTCGGCCGACATCAGAAACATCACCTTCTAAATTACCAAATAAAATATCGGCATTTTTTAACAGAGGAAGGTTTATAAAAAGTTGATTGTAATCACCGTTAAAGTTTTTAACGACAGATTTACGCACACTTCGGTCCATCATCATATCACCAACAAAATAAATTTTGGTTATCTTTTTCTCAGGTATCTCTTCTATGCTTGCAATACTTTTCCCGCTACTAGTATAGTCTTTCACTACAAAATCAGTACTAGGATTTTGTTTTTTTTGTAAATAAAATTTATAAATTAAAAATATAATTAGCAGGCAGAGAGATAATTTTAATAAATTTTTCATTTAATTTTTTATATTAAAGTATAATCAATAGTTTTTTTGTTTTGATCTGTAGACTTAACTTGGAAAGAAACTGTATGTCCTAGTGTGTATTTCTTTTTTGTTTTCTTTCCTACTATGCTCATACCTTTCTTGTCGAAATCGTAGTAATCATCGTTGAGGTCACGAATAGAAACCATACCTTCACACTTTGTTATTTTTTCTTCAACATATAATCCCCATTGTGTAACACCAGTTATAATTCCTGTAAATTTCTCTCCGATACGTGTCGACATGTATTCGACTTGTTTATATTTGATAGATGCACGTTCTGCATCGGCGGCTTCTTTTTCACGAGATGATGCTTCGAGGCTTATTTCATTATACATCTTTAAAACTTCTTTTTCTATCTTTTTGTCTGCCAATTTATCTGCAAGCAAACGATGAACTATGACGTCAGGATAACGACGAATAGGGGATGTAAAGTGAGTATAGAATTTAAAACCGAGACCATAGTGACCGATATTTTTAGTAGAGTAAATAGCCTTTGACATAGTACGGATAATGGCTGTGTGGACTGTGTCGCGCAATGGACTGTGTTCTAGTTTATGAATCAGCGAGTTGAGTTCTTCATTTGGGATTATACCGTCTTTTAATTTCATAGTGTAACCCAGACTCTTTAGGAAGTAAGCCAGGTTTTCCATACGCTCTTTATTAGGTAGATCATGCACGCGATAAACAAAAACACCTTGATCAGTTTTTTCTTTTGGTGACATAAACAATGCGACTTGGCGGTTAGCTAAAAGCATAAACTCCTCGATCATCTTGTTTGTATCGCCACGGACTTTGGTATAAACAGAAGTTGGGACGCCGTTGTCATCTAGTACAAACTTTACTTCTTCTTGTTCAAGAAGTATGGCGCCATCATCGAATCTCTTCTTTAGAAGCTTCTTAGCTATTTTATTTAAAACATCTAATTCATAATAGAACGAACCAGCTTTGTCGTCTAAAACTTTCTGAGCACCTTCATAAGAAAAGCGAAAGTCAGAATGTATGACGGTGCGTCCAAACCATTCATTGTAAATATGACCTTCTTTGTCTATTTCAAAAATAGCCGAAAAAGTTAGACGGTCGAGATTTGGATTCAGACTACAGAGTCCATTCGAAAGTTCTTCTGGTAGCATGGGTATAGTACGGTCGACTAGATAAACCGATGTCCCACGAGTGCGCGCCTCATCGTCAAGAGATGTACCAGGTACAACATAGTGAGACACATCGGCGATGTGTATACCGATTTCAAAGTGACCATTTTCGAGTTTCTTAAATGATAGTGCATCGTCAAAGTCTTTTGCATCAACAGGGTCGATAGTAAAAGTCGTAGTTCCACGCATGTCGCGTCTGTTCGCGAGGTCTTTTTCTCTTATACCATCATGAGCTATTTTCTCTGCTTCTTTTTCAACAGCTATAGGGAAGAGTGCGTCGAATCCTTTTTCCAGCGCAATCGCTTCCATCTCGGCATTGTGTTCCATAGGCATACCTAGAACTTTCACAACCTTTCCGATCGGAGCTTTTTTATGGTCTTCCCAATTTGTTATCTCAGCGTAAATCTTTTGTCCAATTTTTGCACCGTTTAAATCTGCTTCGGGGATTATTATGTCTGTATACATGCGTGTGTCACTTGGTATCAGGAAATACATCGGACCGTCTTTTTCGAGTACTCCAGCAAAACCCTTTTTCGCACGACGAATTATTTCGGACACTGAACCTTCTTGAACAGCGTCTCTCTTTTTAGGTTGCAACATAACACAAACATTATCTCCATGACAGGCTGTGTATAGGAAACTATGGGGGACTTCTACTGTATCATCACTACCGAGCACACGCACAGTTCCAACCCCTTTATGATTTATGGATATATTGCCAGTTATGTAATGCTGATTTTTATTAACCTTTTCTTTAATTGAAGCTTTATTTTGAGTATTTTTCACATAGAGAGTATAGCATATAAAGCTTTTTTATCCGTATTGACTTTTTATACATTAATTTGTTAATATATATGTATTCAGACGAAAAGGGGTCCAAACGGTTAATTACCTAAGGCACCCTTTTCTTTTTTTATACTAGCTAATTTTATTCTTAATATCTTTATCATCTAAATAAGAAAAGTAGTTATTAGAAAGTTCTTTATATAATGATGATCGGTATTTTCTATTTGGGAATAATATTTTTTCAAATTTATTTTCCTCTATTAAAAAATCTATAATTAACTTGTAATCTCCATCACCAGATATCAAGATTATTTTATTGAAATCTTCTTTCTTGTATAACTTTTTCATTATATGAAATATAATATCTGAATCAACATTTCCTTTTTTCTTGCCCATCATAGCAGGATTATGCTCTCTAAAAAGTAAAACAAAACCAGCATTTTGAATTTCTTCGTATAAATCATGATTTAATTCTTGAACATATCCTAAAAAGTAATAAGCTTTAGAGACATTGTATTTTTGCTCTAAATATATGCGTAACTTTTTTAAATCTATTTTCCAAGGATCTATACTTTGTTTAGCTGTGCCCATGTATAAATTTTGTCCATCTATGAAAGCTATGTTTTCAATCATAAACTAATTATAGCACTTTTACCGTATTACCTCATCTAATAATGTTACCAAGAATCAATTTTGGCTAAATTATTTTTAATACACAAAGTATATCACAAATGGTATTTTGAATCTTTCTGT
>JAYTNB010000049.1:0-4665 GCA_043748495.1 bacterium
CTTCCGACAGCCAAAGCCACATTACCAAAGAGAGTCCACGGGGTTGTCGTCCAAGCAAGGATATAAGTATTTTCTTGACCGATGACTTTAAACTTTGCAGTTACTGATAAATCTTTTACATCTTCATAACCTTGAGCCAATTCATGACTTGAGAGAGTCGTTCCACAACGCGCGCACCATGGTACGATACGATAATCTTTATAAAGCAAATCTTTTTTATTTGTTTCTTTAACAATATTCCAAACTGACTCGATATATTCATTCTGATAAGTAAAGTACGGATTCTTTTGGTTTACCCAATAACCGATACGATCTGTAAAATGACTCCAAATATCTAAGAATTCACCAACACTTTCTTTACACTCTTTATTGAACTTTGCTATACCATACTCTTCAATTGCTTTTTTAGAGTTTAAATTTAATTTTTTTTCTACTTGCAGTTCTACTGGTAGTCCATGAGTATCCCAGCCGGCCTTACGCGCCACATGAAAGCCACTCATAGTTTTATAACGAGGGATAGCATCTTTGAAAGCACGTGCTTCTAGATGGTGAATACCGGGCTTGCCATTGGCTGTTGGTGGACCTTCATAAAAAACAAATTCACCCGCAGGGTTTTCTTTGCGCGCTACAGTCTTTTCAAAGATTTCTTGTTCTTTCCAGAATTCTAGAACCTTTTCTTCCCTTTGTGCAACTATTGATTTTTGTTTGTTTTCTTCCATATCTATATAGAATACATATAAAATCATGCTTTTGCAAGACAAAAAAAAGCAGTTAATATTTTCATATAAACTGCTTCATTTTTTAGACCTACTTTCTGTTTTCATTCAAGATAAGGAAAAATTTTTAAAACATAGTGCTTTAAACCAGCGATAAAGATAGGTAATTTTGCTTCCTGATAATTTCTATACATTAGTTCTAACTCTGTATCATCTTCGGAAACAGGAGTACTGCAAATGTATGCGACAGGATGACCGCTATCTAGATCCGAGTCTACAAAGTGCAGAGTCGACCCAGTTAACGCAGCCCCACCATTATTTTTGGCAAAACGGATAGCATCCATAACTTCGTCTTTACCTCTGAAGCAGAAAGGCCTATCAATTATAGTTGGGGCAGGATGAATGTTTAAAACTTTACCGTACATACCCAACGATGATTGCAGATAATCAAGACGAGCCATATAGCCATCTAGAATGATTATTTCAGCTCCGATTTCTTTAGCTTTTTTAAAAACCAAACTCTCGAAAACGTGTTTTGATTGTTCTCTTCCTTTAAAATCTTCTTTTGGTAATTTTCTAAATAAAGATGGAATGTTCCAAATCCTGTCTTTTTCCAAAAATTTAGTGGGAAAAATCCAATTAGTTTGATCATTAGGTAATAAATCAAATTCATTTTTTAGATCAGAAACAGTATCATCTACAATAACACCCTTAACCTCAATTAGACCATGTAATGACTTTCTATATTGAGTTTCTTCTAAAGTCTTTTCTATTACACCTTGCATGTAAAATTTTTCTCCATTGATTTCTATAAATTGTCCATTAAATTCTTCATAGAGTATATTTCTTAAAGATGTAATAAACAGAACTCCAAGAGGTTTCATAGGGTATTGCACTTTAATAAGAGATTTTTCATCATAAAAAAACAAAGCACCTTTAGTTTTCATAAATAAATTTTTAAATAAACAATTTTCTACTATAGACAGTAGAACCTAGATTTTCTAGTTTTCTATACTATACCATATTTAGATAAAAAGTAAATATTTTGTAAAAATTATGCTTAGTGATAATATCAAGTTATGATTTTCCCTAATCTTAAAAATAAAACTTTTGGCTATTTAAATTTAAACCTAGAGGCACAGACTTGGTACAAAGAAAAAGATTTAAAAGACACAGGCAACGAAAGTGTTCTTATTGACCCCAAAAAATGTCAACAATTTATAGATGATACACATGAAAAATATAATTTAGATTTTTCTTACGGTGGGTGGATGGAAGACAGATCATTTATTTGGAAAGGAGGTTATTTAGAAAAAGACAAAAAATTCAATCATCTTGGAATATATATAAACGTACCATCTGGTACAGAAATATGTGCGGACTTTAAAGCAGAAGTTGTAAAAACAGATGATGACTACCCTCTAGATGGCGGGTGGGGTCCGCACGTCATACTAAAACATTTATCAAAACCTATTTATATTTTATACGCTCATCTAGAGGAAAAAAATTTGTGTAAAATTGGAGACATACTAGAAAGCAACACAATATTTGCAAAAGTTGGACACGCTCCTATCAATGGAAATTGGTTCCCTCATGTACACATCCAAACTATTAGCCCCGACTATTACGACTACCTAGAAAAAAATAATGGTTGGGAAAATTTTGATGGCTATGGATTCTTAAACAATATTAAGTCAGACTCAATAAAACACATAGATCCTTTAAATTTTATAAAAATACAGTAAATTAATTTTATTTATACATCTCTTCCCTTTTCTTTTTTAATTCTAAAATTATGTTCTCGTCTGTTATGCGAGTAAATCTTTCAATCATCTTTCCATTTTTTTCTATATTCTCGGCAAACATTGAAAGTGGTCGCACATCCCAATGCTGACCTATTTTATAAACACTGGCATTTTCATAAAGCGGGCGGTACACAACCATAGCACTTTCATCGAGTCCTTCTATTTCAGTGTGGTGAGCGATATTTAAGACTTCGTAAGCATAGTTAATAATATCTATATCTGTATGCTTATAATGATAATAAAACCCTGGTGCTATTTCTTTCATATTTTTTAAAATTAACTTATAAAGTTATATACTTTACTTAACTAAAGTACGTATTTTTTATTTAAACCACCTCCTGCTGATAACATTTCTCACAATAAATAATCTCGGGTCTATCGGGAGCATAAGTTGTTTCGAATTCATTTTGGCAATTTTCTTTCATACAAGAACGATGGTACAACTTTGGACTATTGATAAATTTATAGCGATCTAAGAAGCGACAATTATGACATTTGTGCGGCAATGGTAATCCTATTTTTTTATAGAACTGTAATTCATCAAGGACTATCCTATAAGCACGTTTGCAAGAATCACAAGCTATAATTTCTTTTAAAATATCTTCTGATACATTGTTAATTAAATCTGGTAAATTTTTACCTTCAGTAGTAATTTGAAACTCACGTATATTTGGATCACGCCATAAAAATCCTTTTGATATTGCTTCTTCTTTATCTAGTGGTACATAGTCTTGAGCCAAGCTTTCATTATAAGCAAGTGGAGAAAAATCGGCTGGAAAAAACTCACCGTATTTATAATCTCTTCCTAAGGAATCGGTAAGTGGCATCTCGTTCATATGATTGATAATTTGTTCACGTAATTGAAAATATTGTTCTTTTGTATACTGTTTATTCAAAATACAATATTGTTTCTTTTTTAAACCTACGCAACCAAAACAATCTACTGAACCAACGCAGTAACTACAGTACTCAAGATCACGTGACTCACCCCAACAATTAAAACAAAATTTAAGATTAAATGATCCTTCTCCACAGGTCACACATTCATAAGCATTTTCAACTCCCATAAAAAGTTGCACACAATCATATGAATTGGCTGCTTTCAAAACACTAATCTGACAATAACGCATATTTTCTCCTTCCTGTATTGAAATAGAATCCAAAACATTTTTTGAATTACTAATTCTATCACCAGTACAATTTACATTTCTTATACCATGGAAATATTTAACAGGAAATTTTTGCCAAAATTCAAAAGCTTTATTTTTTAATTCTAAAATTGACTCATAAGACCCTAAGTTTAGTTCTGACATTCTTTTATCATATTCTTGTTTTGATAATTGTTCATTAAAAAAACAATTAGATTTGCCTTTTAAATTTACACATCCGAAACAATTCGTACAACCACGCAAACCTTTACTAAACCAAACATCAACACAACTTTCACAATCTAAAGAGTAAAAAGATCTGTATGATTTATAAACCATGACTCCTTCATAACATAACTCATCTTCTATTACTTCGTGAGAATCGAAAGAGTCTTTCATATGTGTAGCTTTAACTAGATATGCAGAATTTTCTACAAAGTCTGAATCAAAACATAAATATGCATTACGAAGTCTACCTGCCTCATTGCAATAATCTGAATTTATCATAAACCCAGCAGAAGATTTTGCTGGTAAAGGTACATTAGAAAACAAATCATAAAATTGTTGTAAGAATGGTTTTGAAAAATCTACGTCTACTCCGTAATCTATCGGGTCCCATTCATCACTATGCCAATAACTATTTTCATAAGTATTTAAATTTGCCTCAGCTGGAAAACCAGAGAAAGAATCCTCTCCTGTATGTGCATCTTTTCTACGGAATAAATTACGTTCATTTCTAAACGCGAGACGACGGATCATACGACATTCTGGGCACCATGTTGGTGCCGGGACTTTCATCTTTTCATAAAAAGAAAAGTCATCTGGTTCTATAACGAAATCATTCTTGCAATTTTGGCATGTTTTACTTTGATTCATAAATTCATTTTAGCATTACTCAACAACCTTCAGTACTTGACACAAAACATATAAATATGTAAAATAAGACAAATTTTCACAAAAAAAAATAAATAAAATGGATAGAAATTTAATTGCTTT
>JAYTNB010000050.1:0-58850 GCA_043748495.1 bacterium
TATAAAAAAATATCCAAAGAACAGAAAGAGAAAAATCCTCTTGCCGAAGTTGTCATAGATGAAAGTGAAATTGAAAAAACGATTCTAGAACTCCGCAAAATGCGCGCCCAACAAGCACTACCGAAACACGAGCACGAAGATGGTGAGGCAGAGGACCACACTCATGAAGAAATAAAAGAGGAGGACTATCCAGTATTTGATGATGAATTTGCAAAAAGTTTCGGCAATTTCCAAACAGCCGATGAATTTAAAAATAAAATAAAAGAGAATTTAAAAATAGAAAAAGAAACAGAAGGTAAAGACAAGCTCCGCTTAGCGATTATTGAAGGTATTTTAGAAGGTACAAACGGCGAAATCCCGGAGATACTAATCGAAAGTGAAATAGAAAAGATACTTTATAAACTCGAAGCTGACATCACAAATATGGGCTTCAAATTCGAGGATTATTTAGTTCAAATCAAAAAGACTGTCGATGAATTGAAAAAAGAATGGCGTCCTGATGCAGAAAAAAGAGCCAAGCTTCAGATAGTCATAAATCAAATCGCTCGCAATGAAAACTTGAAAGTCGACGAAGAACAAGCAAAAAAAGAAACCGAAGCAATTTTAAAAATGTACAAAGAAGCCGACCCAATACGTGCACGTGCCTATGTCGAAAATATGCTTGAAAACGAAAAAGTTTTTGGTTTTTTAGAAAAATAGAATAAAAACTAAAAAGTTTTTTCTGTAGGGGGTTTTGAATCTGTCGAGATAAAAACTTCAGGATTTTTTAAGCTTAAAAAAAATCCGTACCCGAAAAAAAACAACCTTTAAAGGTTGTTTGAAATTATAATAATAAAATAGTATAATAAATTTATGTTAATCCCAACAGTTATCGAAAAAACAATGAATGGCGAACGCGCGTATGACATCTACTCACGTTTATTAAATGAACGTATCATCTTTTTAGGTGGACAAATAGACGACCATGTAGCCAACTTGGTTATCGCACAGCTTCTTTACTTGGATCATACAGATAGCAAGAAAGACATCCAACTATACATCAACTCCCCTGGTGGTTCTGTTACAGCAGGACTTGCGATTCTAGACACGATGAACTTTGTTAAATGTGACGTCTCGACTATCTGTGTCGGTATCGCAGCCTCTATGGGTGCAGTACTTTTGTCTGGAGGTCAGAAAGGCAAACGTTTCTCTCTACCTAACTCTGAAGTTATGATTCACCAAGTTATGGGTGGCGCTGAAGGTCAAGCAAGTGACATCGCTATAAATGCGAAACATATTTTGAGAACAAAAGACACTCTCAACAAGATACTTGCTAAAAATACCGGCAAGACTCCAGCTGTACTTGAAAAAGACTCTGATCGTGACTACTACATGACCGCCGACGAAGCCAAAGCATACGGTTTAATAGACCAAATAGTAAATAAACAAAAAGTAAGTAAATAAAAAATCCCCGAATTTATTTCGGGTTTTTTTATATCTCTCTTATTACATCAAAACCATTCATACTTCCAGTTATAGTGAGACCTATAACTTCTTTGGCAATTTTTTGTTTTTTACATTTGGAAGCTATAACATTGAGTGTAGAACCAGAACCGGTAAAATCATCTATAACTAGAAGTTTTTTGAAACTATTATTTTGTCCTATCGCATGTAATGTATTTTCTGCATTTCTAATTCTATCATTTACGTCTTTCAGACTTTTTTGTTGAATCATTATTGGTGTTTTTATTTTCTCTATACTTATTTTTGGTAAATTAGTCTTTACTCTTTTTTCTAATTCTTTCATAAACTGGATAGAACGAGGTACTGTTGGTGGCACATAAGCAATAGCATCTGGTTTCATTTTTTCTATAAAGTTTTGGATTTCATTTTCAACAATATCTAAAACCTTTTTCATAAGCATTTTATTTTGAGTTTGTTTTGCATGAAAAAGCCAAAGAGCGATTTTTGTTTTTCCAAAAATAGGAATACTATACGGGTGTAAATAGTAAAGACGATCTAGATATTTTTCTTTTATAAAAGTAATATCTAGTTTTTGTGTTGCATCTATAAAACCATCTTTTTTAAAATGATTGTATTCTTTAATAGATTCAGCATACTCTAGAGATTTTTTACCAACATCGTAATTTCTTTCTTTACACCAGATTTCAAATCCTTTTACTCCAACTATTTCTTTGCCATCTGTAGTAAGTAAAAGGAAATTTTCTTCTAAAATATCTTTTACTTTAGAATCCAACAAAGTTGGATAACTAAACTTTTCATTAACTTCATTTGCAAGTACATAGTACACTTTTGGCGCCTTACCTATCTTGGTCAAAAGACCATCTTCGACAAGCTTTTTAATATGCCTATGTATCATTACACTCCCTATATTTAAGACAGAAGTCAATTCGTGAACTGAAACAGTCCCCTTTTCTTCTATATATTTAAGTATTTTATCCTTATTACTGTACATAGTATATAGTATACTATGTACTATGTACTATTGCAAGTACTTGTACGCGTCCACCACATATGGCACTCATCGGTTGGTAATGTACTCACAATATACCTTAAAGGAGAAACCATGCCAAGAGATTCATGTGGTCTCTTTGTATCATACCAAAGTAACCAATCCATTAAGTCTTTGTTAAAAGTATTAAGATCTTCTTTTAAAGAATATAGATTCCAGTTAACATACTGTTCTTGTATTGTTCTGTTAAATCTCTCTACGTAGGCATTCATTTTAGGACATCTAGGATAATTATGAAAATGAACAATCTTTTCTTCTTCTAAATATTCTCTAAAGTACTTTTCAAATTCAAGTCCATTGTCTGTTTGGATATGAGTAATTTCAAATGGAGCAACATCTCTTAATTTCTTTAAGAAGTCACGACCTACTTCTGATGAGAGATTTTTGTATCCATATGCAAAAGCAAAATCACTTTCAACATCAATTGCTGTCATTATGAATCTTCTGACACCATTAATGAATTTAACTACAGTATCAACTTGGACTAGATCACCTGATTTCTCTGGATTGTAGTCTTTACGTCTTAATTTCTTACGTTTCTTGACTATCCTCTCTTTCACATTACCTGTACGAGCATACATCGATACTTTGTTGTAACTAGGTAGTAAATTACGATTCTTTAGATCTTTTAGAATACGACCGATTTTTGATTCTGAATACGATATATTTAAGTCTTCTTTTAGTAAGCAAGCTAATTTCTTTTTACCAATTTTGTAGTGAAGTTTCCTTTGTTTAATGATGTATTCAATAGCTTCTAAATTAACATCTCTCTTTCTTTTGTTCTTGGGAGTTGCACTTGTTGCATTAAGACCTTCTAACTTACCATGTGTACTCTTGAGTGCCTTTTGCCAACGAAATAGAGTACGTTCCGATACTTTAAAAGCTTCCTTTGTTGCACAACTACCATGACGCTCCCAGAATGCTAAAATACGACATCTTTCTTTTGCTTGTTCTGTAATCATATACCGAAACCTTAGCATATTCTCCCACATTGTAATGAACCCTTTTGTACCCTTGAAACGATTGAATTGGCGCATGTTCTTAATTAATTAAGACTGCCATATGTTAGTGAACTTTAACAGTACTTCCTCACAAGTGCATCAAAGAGTACAAAGGAAAAAAGACGATGAGGAGAGAGATTTGGTCCGCAAGCTTTGAGAGCTTGCGGACCGACACCACCTCTTATCCTATATTGTTTTCTTTGCTGCACGTGTGAAGAAATATTTTTCAAATATTTCTTCGTTCCTATAGACCCTCAAGCCAATGTCGTAACTTGAGAATCTAATAAGAAAGAAAAGGTTTGAAATCATCGCCCCTTTTCTTTTTTAATTTTCGTTTACAATCTGCCATCCCCAATGACCTTTTGGTACGAGCATTTTAATCTCGATACCATCAGGCATAGTGACAAATATTTCTCCATCACCGTTTGGAAGCTCTCTAAACTGTTCTCCGGGAATATCTTCCTTATTAACTCTCTCAAGTTTAGTTTGTTTTTTCCATTCCTTAACGCCAACTGGGCAAAACGCAAGCCATTTTTTATAGGCTTCCATTGTAAAAGAAATTTTTTCTAAATCGTGAACCTTCCCCATTTTATATTTTATTTTAATGTACAAATTAATTCTTACTGAGCCTGCTATAAAAATATAGTAACCTCAGCAAGAATGGCAAAAATTAATTTACCACTCCTGCCTCTCTCCTTTTTTAATAAAAGGATAAACAATATTCCCTATAGGCTCACAAGCAATGTCAAAAACTTGTGAGTCTAACAAGGATGCTGAAATTAAAAACTTCAGCAAAATTGTTCGGAAACCCTAACCCCGAAAAAAATTTGATTCTTCCACAAACTTACTTTCTCTTATAAAGAGATCTTTTTTGATTAAACAAAAAAGATATACACTAGGTCGCAGAACCTTACCCGTGTAAATTCGACACTTGTCTTGGGGTATCGATCCCTATTCCAGTAGCTTACAAGAGACTCACTCTGCCGAAATCTCTATTACAGTGACCACCATAACATGCTGTATGTATGCTTAGAATACGTGGTGATATTCACCTCTTTTAGGATAACTTTTGACAGTATGCCTCTAATCAAACGGCCTCCTGGCCAGTAAATATTAACACCAGACGAATCATTCCTGGTGCGAACAGTGTAATTTTTTTATGTTGATTTTTACTACAACAGTAAGTGTGGTTCTATATTATCCGAGCTGTATCTCCTTCGGAATTAAACCTAAGTTTTTTTATTGCCAGTACTTTACACTAAACTGGTTTTTGCTTGTCGTTGCAAAACGTCTCAATCACAGAGATGTGACAACTACTTAATACGTTCTATTCCGTATAGTTGTTTGCAGTTTATGTTGGATACTAATAGAAGTATTTTAATGAGTCACACCGCCCATCCTCGGCTTTATATACTAAAAGGAGGATCTTTGTTCATGATCTCTAATTTTTAGTTGTTTTTCTTTCGGAAATATTCCAGGGCGTATAACATTCTTCCCATTATCAATAATTTTTATAGATTATTGATACCGACACCGCCGGTTGCTTTTGCAACTTCGCAAAGAGCATTGTTGGTAGTGTCTACAACAAAGGCATGCATCTTAGTACCTGCAAAATCTTTTGTTGCTTTTAAGTCAATTTTATCATCACCATCAGTGATAATTACAAGTTCTGGCTTGTAAGTCGCACCATCAGCGATGATTTCATTGATTCTTTCCTGAGCTGACCTTGCACAGCCCGAGATGTCCGTGCTTCCGCCCGAATAATTTTTCTCGGTAAAATGCTTGATTAACTCTTTCGCTTCAGTTGGCGTACCCGCATGGTACTCAGTTTTTAGCGATGTGTCGAAAAGCCGGACGTACAATTCCGCTTCTCCAGCAATTACTGCCTTTAAGCGGTTCATCAGAATCCCCCCAGCTTTGAAGATCCTTTTTCCCTCTCCCATAGAGCCAGAGCAGTCTATCATTACATATAGTAACTGCCTTTTTTCAATGGTTATCACTCGTTCACGGACAGGGATACCTCCGGTAACGGCCAGATAGTCAAAATAACTTTTTGACTGCTGGCGTACTGCCCAATAAGATTTTTCAATTTTATTGAGCTCTCCCATGTGACGAATAGGTCTTTTACGGATTTCGTCTCCGGCAGGATCCGCTTCCTGCTTTTTCAACTTACGAACTTGCATTTTCGTAAGTTTATCGAGGTTGCGGCTTATGGAAAGCATGATATCTTTACCATTGAGCATATCCTCGGCAAGGGACATTTTTTGCTGATCGTCATCAGCATTATCTTTTCCTGAATCAGAATTCTCGTCAGAATCCGGATCCAAAAGTTCTTTCTCATCTTGAGTAAGGCTTTCCACCTGATCCAAAATTTGATTAACTTTTTTCCCTGCTTGTTCTGCCTTCTCAGCAAAAATCGGCAAGGATTCTCCACTTCCATCTCCACTACCACCTTCCATATTAGAAAGTAGCTTTAAGCAATTCATCGCCTGCTCGAGTGGAGTCGAACCAGGCAAACTTCCCACCTCTACAGTCTGCAAAAAATCGCAAACGTTTTGATGGTACTTAACAGCTTTTTCTGTTTCTTCGGCAAGTTTAGCTGCTTTAGAATTAGTCGAGCCTTTTTTTGTTTGCCAATTTCCACTCCTGTCAGGAGTTGGCCATTTCTCCTCAACATTTTTTTTCACCTGTTCTTTATATGCAGATGGCGGCAATATTTTACCACCAGCTGCAATATTTGCGATGTCGGTAGCCAGGTCAGGTGAGAACCTGGACAGGCCGATTTTTTCTGCCACCTCTCTCATCTCCTCCTTTGACGGAGAAATATAATGCGAGGGTGGTACAGTACGAAATGTTTGTGACATATCGACGACCCTCCTTGGCCGATATTTTAAAACTTTTTGCAATATGCTTGGGTAGTTTTATTTTCCCTATCAAACTTTTACTCTCTCCCTTTGAAAAAGTTAAAAATCTGAATAAGGTTGCCAAATATTTCTACTTGGCAAAATTATTATGTAACCCATAACCCCTTATTGGAATTTTAAAGAAGATTCCAACTTCTTTGTTTTAAACTCTAACAGAATCCAAAGCACGGGCCTGGCCTGATGTGATCAAGCCAGAAACTGCATCACGCATTTTATTGCGTTTATCAGTCAACCCGTCAGGGACTCGCATTCCTGCGAGTTTATCCTGTAAATTACTTAAGCGTTTTACAGCTTGAAGTAATTTTATAGGAGAGGTCTCCTGACTGACCTCACGATTAAGCCCATCAAACTCCTGCTGTGCCACTTGCAGGTTTTTTTCCGCTTCAGCGCGTTCCATTGCGCTTTTAAGATCTGCTTCGATTGTCGAAGCTAAACCTTCAAGACCCGGCAGATAGCGGAGATCTACCAAGTCTTGTTGTCCCACATGATCCGCACCACGCAATTTTGCAGATGTTTGACACACTTGATATGCGTGGACCGCAGTCCTTGGTGAAACAAAGTTACCTTCTGCTGTAGCCTTAGCGAGGATTTCCGCCAAAACTGCCTTAAACCCATTCAAGATGGGCCCCCCAAGACGAGGGGCGACTTTTTCAAACAAAGCCTTGTAAGACTTTGCAGAATAGTCTTTCCATTCCAGATTATACTGAAGTGGAAAACGTTCAATTAAAGCGTGGGCTGCCGGGCCCAATTCACTTATCTCACTCGGCATCTTATTCGTTAGACAAATTATAACTTCAGTGCGCATTTTAAAACGCTGCGCACCATTCCTCAACTCCCGCGCAGTTAAGGTGTCTTTTAAAGCAAGTAAAACGCTCGCGGGAGCGTCAAACAATTCTTCGAAAACAGAAACCTTGCTGTTTAGGAAAGAATTTTCGGGAAAGTACTGGAGTACTTTTTCTTCCTCCAGTTTTTTAAAATCAAGACCCCCAAACAGTCTTGATTCATCCATTCCTTCTCCAAAGAATTGGAAGAAAGTTTCGGACTCCAGTCCGAGGCCATTGACGATGGCCTGGATCATTTCGGATTTAGCATGACCGCCAGGCCCAAAAATGATCACATTTTTGTTTCCGCCCATTCCGAGCGAAAGAATTCTACTCACCTCATCGGTAAACACGAATCCTTCCTCAAGGATGGACGGGATTTTTGTTACGTCCATTTTTCTTAATCCCTTTCTTATGGGGAGTTTAAGATGTGACTTGAGCTGTTCTCCATTCCGATTATTGAAACTTCGACACTTGCGTCACCCCGCGATCTTATTGGTGCGGATCACCACGAGCGAGAATTAAATTATTCTCGCTCAGTTTGTTATCCTACTTGTTTATTTGAATTCCCCGTTCAGATCTAGGAATTTTAAAATCACCAAGGGCACCGAGTTGTCTCAGTGCCAGTTATGATTTCTTCTTTCCCCCACACTAAAGCGTGAGAGTTCCAGAAATCATAACTTTTTTTGGTAGCATTTCTGTCCCAAGGTTCGGGCTCTGCCATGCTACCAACAAAGGCGGTGATTAAAATAAAAACGTTGGCATCCTCCGCCTTCTTGAGGATGACAACTACGCTTTGACAAGGTTCAGCTTGCCTGTCTTTGACAAACCTCGTCAAGCCAAAGCGTTTAGGCCTTTTTGCATACACAACTGTATCGCTCGGCCTAGTCGCGACACAAATTGTCTCACCGATGATTCGACCCATATCGATCTCCTCAACGATGAAATTTCTCCCTTTTGCTTCTATACTTAGTAAAGCCTCTGGAAGAAGAGAGACTATGCCATTGTGAAGGTGTGAGTTTGGTCTATCTCTCACTTCTTCACCAGAAGCAATCCTTAAAATATTTTCCATATTTTTTGAATTAAAGTTTTGCTTTCGTGTAACGTCCTACGGCATCTACGTTAATTTATCATTAATAGCCACCCGTATAAAACGGGCAGTATTAATGCTAAATTAAAAAAGTTTTCAAATAACTTGTCTTACCATAAATCAGGCCTCTCTCCTATTTATGCTCCATAGATACACTCTCCTATGCTATCTGTGGTTCCTTCGTAAAGACATTTCTAGATACAACAATGGGTTAGGTCGTTATATCCAGTCGATTTCATTACGAAACGTTTGTGAGGTTGTGGTCTCCTTTATATGTTTTGCGGCATATATTGGATTCCTCTCACGGTGCAAAAAAGAATTTATGTAATGTTTATAGAATACTCTCTCTTCTTTCCTAACTTACCGGCCTAGGTGCCGTCTTGCATTTATAGAATCAAACACAAGATCAGAGGTAAACATCATTATCATATATCTCCTTTAAAGAACTCTCTCCTTAACTTCTTGCACATAGTATAGCAGAAATAGCACACTTTGTCAATAAGCTATATACAAAAATGCCGTACGTGCTATAAATTTATTATAAAATAAGGGTTTATTAGTTATCCACATTGTCACATTTGTGTGACAAAAGTAGATATGCTACAATAAAAGCATGCCAATATCAAGTGAGAACATATTAATAGAAGGTGGTTTGTCTGAGGACCAAGCCCTCGTTTATCAAAGTCTGCTCGAACGTGGACCACAAAAAGCCAAGGCTTTATCGTCCTGGAGTGGTATAAAACGGGGTTTAACCTATAAAATACTAGAACAACTCGAAAATATGGGTCTTGTGAACAAAAAAGGTGGGACGGGAGCTGTAACTACATTTTCGGCTTCACACCCATCACTATTGCTCAACAAGCTAGAAAAAGATAAGAAGAATCTAGAACTGGCAACCGAAACAGTTAAATACGGCCTCGGCAACTTCATATCACAATTCAACCTCCAAGAGGGTAAACCAAATGTTCAGTTCTTTGAAGGAAAAGAAGGAATTAAAAAAGTTGTATTCGATACACTTTATTCAAAAACCGAAATACTATCATTTGCCGACAATGAGTCAGTCAACAAACTGTACCCAGAGTTAAATAAAGAATACGTCCCACTTCGCAAAAAAGCACAAATAAAAAAAAGATTAATTTCAATAGATAGTGAGTACATAAGAAATCTAGCTAAAAATGACGATAGAGAATTTACTGAAAGAAGATTAGTAACAGAGAATTTTAATTTCGCAACAGTAATGCAAATATATGATGGTAAAATAAGTTATATCAATATAGTAGAAAATAAATCTATTGGGGTAATCATAGAAGATGCATCTATCTATGAAATGCACAAAGTATTATTTGAAGTAATTTGGAAAAATGCAAAAACTATTACTTTTTTGGAAGAGTAATTTTGTAAAAATCTTGATTATCTTTTACAACTTTCTGTGTAACAAAACCAATATTCTCATAGAAAGGTAGTGTTCCTACATTTCCTTCGTGCACATAACCAACTATGTCACCTTTTTTCCTGACTTTTCCTACAAGAACTTTGAAAAACTCACCTCCAACCTTAGCCCCTTTGATTTCTGTTTCAACATTTAAGGACTCGGCCAAGATGGTTCCATCAGTTTGTTTTTCAAATGAACAAAAAGCTAAAACATGACCATCGTGTTCTAATACATAAAAAGAAGTATTTTCATCTTTGAGCGTCTCTCTGAAACGATCTTCTCTTTTTTTCATTTCATCATCTTTGGTAATAAACTTTTTACGATTATCGCGTGTTACTTGCCACAGATTATCACCGAGGCTTATTTTATCGTCTTTTGAGAGGACTCGTATACTCGTCGTCAATACTGTTTCTAGGTCAATCTTCTGACCATCTTCTATAAAGGCTTTGTATGTATCTGCAAAAAGAAGTATAGACTCATTGTGTCTATTGAGTTGTTCTGATATATCGGCAATGTTTATTTCTGTGTTTTCAGAAAATTGAATTAGTAAATTTTTGGCTCTGATAACTAACGATTCTTCTATTTTACTCAAAATATCTATAGAGGATTTGTATTGTTCTTTAGGGACGAGCTTTTCGATTGTCTCACGGGCAGAAAGAGCTGTATCTATTATCTTTCCATATTTTTCAAATATCTTTGAAGCTACGTCTTCGGGTAGCTTTTCCCCTAACTCTAGTATCTTGTCACCCATTTCTTTACCTCCGTGTTCGATTGATAAAAATGTTTTAATGGAAGATATGCCGTATTTTTTAACAAAAATTTTAGCTTCTTCTATATCACCAACAGTGCGAGATTTTAAAAATGACATAAACCGAAACTGCTCTGCTATAGAAAGATCGATCAAATTTATATTAAAGTCTTTTTCAAAAGCAAGTCTTAAACTTGTGCTCATCAACTCTTCATACTCTTTTTTAATAGAAATAAATTGTTCTCTTGAAAGATTCTTATCACCAGAAATAAAATTAGATGGTTCTAAAACACCCAAACTATTACTAATAATACAGCTTTCTTCATCTATTCCTGAATATTCCATTTCTGTATCATTAATTTCAATAATTCTGGTGGTTGGCTTCTGTTTTGAAAGCAAGTCTTCAATAGAAATTTGACTATCAATAATATATAAGTCACCATAAACATCAACAGCAGATCTATCTTTAGTTATATTAAATGGTTGATACACTTGAGAGAGTTCTCGATAAATATATTTAATATTTTCTGCCCTTATTAAGAAATTGCAGTATGTGTTATAGAAATAGTTATTTTCTGCTTTATCTAACTTTTTAGTAAAATTTTCAATAAATTTATTAAAATCATCTGACCATGGTTTTCCACTACTACTATATATACCTTCGTTAGAAATATTACCTTCATTCATTAAGATAGAAGCCATGTACTCTTCTATATCAGTTATTAACCTTGAAGTACGTTCACAATTTTCTTCTGAAGAAATATCTAAATACTCTACACACGTTTTTCCACTAAAAGCATACTCATCTGCTGAATTACGCAAAGATGATAAAAGCTGATTGGCTCTATTTGTCAATATTTCTTTTTTTTCAGGATCTATTCTGAAAGGACAAGGTTTTTTGTATGCCAAAGAAAGAATAGTTTCTAACCCCGTAGAAAAATTATCCTTGCGCATATAGAAATCGGCTTCACCTACATCTTTATACAATAATTCTAAAAAATTTTCTCTTACATTATCTTTGTCTTTTTTTTCTATGCTTTCAAAATTTTCTTTTTCGCTTAATTCTTCTTGTTTCTGAGGTATTTCCATTCTGGGCATTTTCATCCCATAATTATACCAAAAGTTACGATTATAGACAAAAATGTGGTTTTGCGGTATTATGAGAGTATCGAATTTTAAAAATTATTTACATTCGTTTCTATATACGACACAATGACTCACTTCACAAAAAACATAAAATCTGTTCATGAATTCCTTTATGCAATAAAAAGGGTCTCTTAATTTCGTATTTTTAAACGAGTATTAGTCGTATGAGTTTAATAGCAATAATAATAGCAGCAATAGCCCTTTTGGCTGGTGTGGCTTTAGGATATTATTTGCGATTGATCATCTCTCTTGGTAAGAAGGGTTCTATGGAACTCGAAATCAAGCAAATGATGTTAGCCGCAAAGGAAGAAGCCCAAAAGCAAGTTGATAGTGGTAAAAAGAAAAGTGAAGAAATGTTGGCCGAACTTCACAAAATAGAAAAGGAAAAAGAAGAAGAGTTTAAACAAACAGAAAAGAGACATATTAAAAAAGAAGAACTGTTAGATAGTCGTCAGAGTGAGATTGATCGTGAATTTGAAAATATCAAAATCAAAATCGAAGAAATTAAAAAGATTAAAGAGCGTGTTGATGGTATTGAAGCCGAAAAAGAAAAAGAATTAGAAAAAGTATCTCATTTGTCTATAAACGACGCCAAAGAAATACTTTATAAAAACATTGAAAATAAATACGCAGAGGACCTAGTTGTCCGTATGCAAAAGATGGAAACATCAAACACTGAGAAACTAGACCGTCGTGCAAAAGACATCCTCGCAGCAAGCATAAACCGTCTCGCTTCAAGTACAGCAAGTGAAATGATGACAACTTCTGTTTCTATTCCTAATGATGATATAAAAGGGAAAATCATTGGTAAAGAAGGACGAAACATCCGTGCTTTTGAAAGAGCAAGTGGTGTAGAGCTAATAATAGACGAGACTCCAGGTGCAATTGTAATATCTTCTTTTGATCCTGTGCGTCGTCAAGTTGCACGTTTAGCATTAGAAAACCTTATTTTAGATGGCCGTATTCAACCAGCAAAAATAGAAGAAGTAGTAGCTAAAGCGCAAGTTGATATAAATAAAATAATAAAAGAAAAAGGTGATCAAGCTGTTTATGAATGTGGGATATTCAATCTGGATCCACGAATCATCGCTATCATCGGTCGTCTATACTTTCGGACAAGTTACGGACAAAATGTCCTCCAGCACTCTATAGAGATGGCACACATCGCAGGAATGCTCGCAAGTGAGCTCGGTGCTGATGTACAGATATCTAAAGCAGGTGCGCTTGTTCACGACATAGGCAAGGCTCTCGACCACGAAGTCCAAGGTACTCATATCGATATCGGAATTAGAATCCTTGAGAAGTTCGGTGCTGATCCACGCATCGTGACATCTATGAAAAGTCATCACGATGATTGTCCTCATGAGAGTATAGAGGCAGTGATAGTTCAAACAGCAGACCATATCTCTGGAGGACGCCCTGGTGCCCGCCGTGATAGTGTCGAGAACTACTTGAAGCGTTTACAAGACCTAGAAGCTCTAGCAAAAGCTTTTACTGGTGTAGAGAAATCATATGCTCTAGCAGCAGGACGTGAAATCCGAATCTTTGTAACTCCAGAAAAAGTTACAGATATAGAAGCCAAAAATATGGCTCACGATATAGCTAAAAAGATAGAACAAGAACTCAAATACCCAGGCGAAATCCGTGTAACACTCATCCGCGAAAATAGAATAACTGAATACGCGAGATAAAATTAGATATTTAAAAACACAAAAAGAGCCGCAGGCACAGCCTGCGGCTCTTTTGCTAAAACAAATTAAACTTTTGTCAAACGACAAAACCCCTTGTGTGAAAAAAGACATTGGTATATAATGATTTCATACCTGGTTTAACAGGGATCGTTTCCAAACGGTCGACAATTATTCAATAGCAAGTTTATCTGCAAAGATAAATAAAACAATTAAATGAATAAACAAGCATTAGTAGAACTCGTTCACGAAAAACTCGGCAGTACAAAAGTACAAGCTGAAGAAATAGTGAGTGCAATCTTTGATGGAATCGTAGCAACTCTTAAAAAGGGTGGCGAAGTTTCTATCGCAGGAATTGGTATCTTTTCAGTTAAAGATCGCGCAGCACGTATGGCTCGCAATCCTAAAACTGGTGAGCAAGTAAAAGTTGCCGCAACAAAAGTTCCAAAATTCAGAGCAGCAAAAGCTCTAAAAGACGCTGTAAAATAAACCTTATTTGTTTTGGTATAACAAATAAATCTTATAAAATAAAAAAACACCCACTCTATCATGGGTGTTTTTTTATTATTTATTTATTCAAATAAAGTAAGTGCCAGCATTAGAAGTACACCTATAATAACAGTCACAATTTGTGCAAATGAATTACGGATACCTTTGTGTTTATGCAATTCTGGAATTAAATCCGCTAAAGCTATATAGATAAATCCACCTGAAGCAATTGGTAACAAATACAAGATAAAAGAATCTGAAATATTACTTAAAACTAATGCTATGATCACACCAATTATAGAAAAAGAAGCTGAAACGAAATTTAAAAACAAAGCTCTTTTTTTAGAATATCCGGCATGGAGCAATACAGCGAAGTCCCCTATTTCTTGAGGTATCTCGTGTAAAATAACAGCCAAAGTTGTAGCGATGCCGAGTGGAACACTAACGAGGAAGCTTGCTCCAATGATTATACCGTCTATTAGATTGTGTACTCCATCAGAAAACAAAATTAATTTTCCTACTGGATGCACATGATTTAATTCTTTATCTTCACCGTGATGATGCCAGTGTAGAAACTTTTCTAAAATAAAAAATATCAAAAGACCGCTTATGATCAACAAACTCGTCAAAGTTATATTTGCAGAGCTTTCAAAAGATTCTGGGATTATGTGTATGAACACATCACCGAGCAGTGCTCCAACAGCCAAACTAATAAAAATACCAATATATTTTTTCATCGTTTCTTCTTTAAAAGAAAGAGAAAAGACCCCGATTAAAGATATCAAGCTGACAATCAATACGCTCCCTAATGCATATATATAAGTTGTAATCATAGTGCGGGATAAGAGAATCGAACTCTTGCCAACAGTTTGGAAAACTGTAGTTCTACCACTAAACTAATCCCGCATTTTGCTATCATAGCAAAATTTTTACAAAAAACAAAATATGCTATAATCAGTGATATGATGGAAAATCCTCTAAATTTAAAAATACAGGTAGTTACAAAAGAAAAAGAATTAAAAGAAATTAACGACATTGAAAAAGACATACATGATGAAAATTTAGAAAAATCAGTATGTCTGTTAACAGAAAAAATTATCGATCAAAAAAACTCAATAGGGATAGGTCAATCAGCGGAAGTGTTTAAACACCCAGAATTTGAAAAAAGCCCTTGTTACAAAATAATCCATACAACATCAAACATTGATCTACCTTTGGAAAAAGAAGCGGAAATCATGTTAAAGATCCTGAATGAAAATATAGGTACAGAAACAAGAGTTCCCCTTCCTATTGCCGTCATTTCAGCAAATAAATTTTTTAACCAACAAACAAGGAAAATAGAAAAAAAAGAAGGTCTTGTAATGGAACAAATTTATGGATATACATTAAAAGAAATCTTAGAAAACCCTAGTTTACTACCAAAAACATACGATCACAATAAATTCTTTTCTGATCTAAAAATATTCATTGAAAAAATGAATTCTTTTGGTATTTATCATAGAGATTTACACTCAGGTAACATAATGATAGAAGAAGAAACTGGATCCCCTGTCGTTATAGATTTTGGTAGATCAACTTATAATTTTAGTGGTAACGATGATCCATATAAACAAGAATATTTTATTACGAACACACAAACAGGATTAGGAGAAATACAAACCATGTCATTTTCAAGAGACATAGACAAACTAAAAGAAAACAGATTAGCAATGCATAATTTGACGTTTAATAAATAATATGCTATTTTAAAGAAAAAAACAAAATGAGTATAATAATAAAAAGCAATAAAACAATGACAGTAATTAGAGATGCTATCATTGCTATGAAAAGTGAGGATACGGATATCATGAAATTCAGTCCCGCAAAAAATACAGAATTATTTATTATAAAAACAAATTCTCAACATTACAAAGAAAGATTAGAGAAAGGTTTGATTATAAATAAAATTGAAATAGACAGCACAGAGTATGCTATAGCTATTAATTAAAAACATTCTTATTGGTTTTTATTTTAATAATTCAATAATTCTGTTACAAAGGGATAGTTATCTTCTGGTCAACGAATAGCCATATATTATGGCTATTTTTTATGTTTAAGTGCAGTGAATCGAGTATTACATACCCAGGTATTTTTCAATTTTGATACAAAATAATAAAAAATCTTTCGCTTCCCTGTCGTAAGCAAAGCAGTTTGCTTACTCACCCCTCCAATAAAAAAATACTTGTTTTACAAGTATTTTTTAATGTCGGGGTGCAGGGAATCGGCTACTTACAGAGCCTGATACTTTTCCGCCGAGCATAGCTCGTATGGAAAAGTCTTTCGCTTCCCTGATGCAAGTAAAGTAGTTTACTTGCTCACCCCTCCAACGTAAAATCTGCTTATAAAATAAGCAGATTTTTGTTGTCGGGGTGCAGGGAATCGAACCCTGTTCTCACGGTCCCAAACCGCGTATACTACCGGTGTACTACACCCCGAAGAAACATTGTTTAATAGTAGCATATTATAGATAAAAAACAATTACAAAATAATATTTTCTATTACCTTTACTTTGGCTGTCTTTTTGTCTATATCCAAAAATACACTATACAAATCTAATTGCCACTCAATATCACCTATTTTATTGTTCATTAAGTATGTCTGTATGACCTTTGAAAGACGTTTCATTTTCAATGCGTGCATCCCCTCCTCTGGCCTACAAACACCCAAGTCATAATTCCCTGCTAAATCATCTGATAAATTAGTAACTCTAGATTTAACTTCAATAAAATACAATTTATTATCCTTTTTAGCTATCACATCAATTTCTCCCCATTTCCTGGTATAATTTCTTTCTAAAACAGAAAAACCTTTATTTTCTAAATATTTACAAGCGACATTTTCACCAATTTCACCAGTTTTTTGATTATTAGAGGTAAATTTTTTCATAAAAATGTTACACATGTAACAAAATATAGATTAAAAAGTCAGTGTTACACGTGGAACTGTCCATAAACGTTTCACATGAAACACATTAGGTAATAAATACAGATAAATTACAAATAAAAATGTCTTTCACAAAAAAGTCTTATACAATAAGGACATTTATAAAAAATACATTTTTGTCTTTTATAAGACATCATTTAAATTTTGTCCTTTATAAACAATACACACATAGTTATCCCCAAAACTATATAAAATAAAGGTTTTTATAGGGGATAAAATACGGATAAAAACCAATGTGCACCCGTCAGGATTCGAACCTGAAACGACTGTTCCGAAGACAGTAATGATATCCATTTCACTACGGGTGCATGACATTAAATGACACAATACTATTATACACAATAAAATACAAAATTGCATTTTATTGATAAAAAGATTATAATACATCTTAGTTATAAATAATATGCGGGATTGGTTTAGTGGTAGAACACGTCCTTGCCAAGGATGAGACAGGAGTTCGATTCTCCTATCCCGCACAAAATAACAATGGTAGATTCTTCAACCATAGACAACAAAAAAATACCAAACTATGTTACACATGTAACACAAACGCTCAAAAACGGGGGATTTGAGGCTTTTCTTGTTGGTGGTTGTGTGAGGGATCTCATATTAAACAAAGAACCAAAAGACTGGGATGTAACAACGAATGCAAAACCAGAAGAAATAATCGCCTTATTTACAAAGACTGTGTATGAAAACACCTTTGGTACAGTAGGGGTTTGTGTTGCACGTGAAACAGAAATAGAGTCTTATGACATAGTAGAAGTAACGCCATACAGAAATGAAACAACATATAGTGATTTTAGGCATCCAGACAATGTTTCTTTTAGCGAAAAAATAGAAGATGATCTAAAAAGAAGAGATTTCACAATGAATGCTATCGCTTACGACCATTTAGATGATAAAGGACAAGTTGTTGACCATTATCAAGGACAAAAAGACATAAAGGACAAAGTGATAAAAACAGTGGGTATTGCTGATGAACGTTTCAATGAGGACGCCCTTCGTATGCTACGTGCTATTCGTTTTGCTTCACAACTTGACTTTATGATTGAAGCTGAAACAATGCAATCAATAGTTAGAAATGCTGGATTCTTAGAACATATATCAAAAGAAAGGGTTAGAGACGAATTTATAAAGATAATTGAATCTAAAAATCTAAGCATGGGGATTGGTATGCTTTCTAAGCTCGGTTTACTAAAATATATAATCCCAGAGTTAGAAGAGGGAATTAAATGTGACCAAGGTGGAGCCCATATTTACGATGTTTTTGAACACTGTGTTTTAGCATGCCAACACGCTGCAGACAAAGGTTTCAGTACAGAGATACGCATCGCTGCTTTGTTTCATGACATCGGGAAACCGAGGACACGCAGGCCTGGAGTTAAGAAAGCTTATACATTTTATGGTCATGAAGTTGTCGGAGCAAGAATGTCTCAAAAAATAATGGAAAGACTAAAGTTTTCACGTGAAACAACAAACTTGGTTGTAAGTATGGTTCGTAACCATATGTTTTTCTCAGATACAGAACAAATAACACTTTCTGCTGTTAGACGGATAATATCAAAGGTAGGGAAAGATCATATATGGGAATTAATGGATATTCGCCAATGTGACAGGGTGGGGATGAAAAAAGTAGAAGCCCCTTATAGACTACGTAAATACCACGCAATGATAGAAGAATGCCTCCATGACCCGATTTCGGTAGGATCTCTGGCGATAGACGGCAATTACTTGATAAATGTGTTACACATGAAACCAAGTCGTCGTATGGGGTGGATATTGCATGCTTTGCTTGAAGAAGTTATAGAAAATCCAGAGAAAAACAATATTGAATATCTAAAGGACAAAGTTATTCTATTGGACATTCTAAAGGACAAAGATTTAGAAAAGATAGGTGTCGCTGGTATTGAAAAGAAAGATGAATTAGAAAAAGAAGAAGTTGAAAAATTGCACAAAAAACATGGTGTCAAGAAATAAAAAAACACCTAGATCACAGATCTAAGTGTTTAAACATGTGCCAAAATCTAGAAACCAAAATCGTCGGAGTACTTGGATTCGAACCAGAGATCTTGTTTTACGTAAAACGCAAAAACACGTAATACCAGCTATACCATACCCCGGAATAAAGAGTGAATTTTATTTAAAATAACTTATTTTAAATAAAAATGCAACATAAAAACAATATTTTTATAGAAGACTACTTAACCGGGACAACTAAACTAACTTCGACAGTTTCGTTGGCGAAAGTTTGATTGATGCCAAAGTTTTTCATATCGACGGTAAATGTACTTGTGTAGTTTTTATCAGACAAACTGATTGGGAAAGAAATCGCTTTCTTTACACCATGAACTGTCATAGAACCAGAAGCGAGCTTGCCATCAAACTTTTCTAAAACAAAAGAAGCAGTAGGATATTTTGCTGTATCGAAAAAATCAGCTGTTTTTAAATGACCTGTCAGTTTTTCTGTATCTGTTGTCATAGAATTCATATCGATAACAACTTCACCTTTTAAGGAACCATTCACAGAAATTAAACTAGAATTGATTTTAGAAAATGAACCAGTGTGAACCTTGCCCGGACCAAAACCTTTGAAATTTACTTTTACATTGGCATTGTCTATTTGTTGATTCTCAACTTTGTTAATACTCTCGTCTGCTTTCATTTCAGATCCTGCTACAGCAACAGTTGTACTCGCAGTTGCAGTGTTACCTTCGGTGTTTACTATTTCATCATTTGTAGGATCACTTAAATCTGCTTTTGGTGTGTCTTTATTTGGTTTAGTTTGTATCGCATAATAAACCAGACCAGCTAAAACTACGAACGCTAAAATACTTAAAATAAGTTTCATATATTATTTTTTTTAATTACCTTTAATATTTAGATTATACAATAATAGAAAAATGATGCAATTTTTAAAATTCAAGAACGATAGGGCAGTGGTCGGAACCAAAGTAATCACTAATCATATAAGATTTTTTAACCTTTTTAATTATACTGTCTTGTACAAAAAAATAATCTATCCTCCAACCAACGTTTCTGTCTCTGGCACGAGTCTTCTGATCCCAATAAGTATAGGCATCTTTTGTGTCTTTATTTAAAAAACGGAAACTATCTATGAAACCATTTTTGATAACTTTTGTGATCCACGCACGCTCGATAGGGAGGAAGCCAGTATTCTCTACATTTTCTTTAGGACGAGCTAAATCAATCTCTGTATGAGCTGTGTTTATATCACCGGTAAAAATAACAGCGTACCCGTCTCTCTTTTTTTTATTTATAAAATTTAAAAATGCATCGTAGAACTTGAGCTTGTATTCAAGCCTATGTGGACCAGAACCACCGTTAGGATAGTAACCGCCTATTACGATAACTTTTTGCTTTAAGGCGGTAAAACCTTTGTCGAAATACAAAACTAAAAGCCTACCTTCCTGGTCTAAATCGTATTTACCCATACCGTATTCAACCTTGTCGGGTTTGATTTTTGTATAAACACCAACACCACTGTAGCCACGGCGAGCAAGTGAAGGTGAGAGGTAGAAATGATAGTCCTTAAAAGTTAAATATTCTTTTGGTATTTGTTCCATCTCTACTTTGGTTTCCTGAAGAAATAAAATGTCCGGATCATATTTTTTAAAAAGGGGATCAAAGTGACCTTGTTTGATAGTCGCCCGCAAGCCGTTAGTATTCCAAGAAATTATTTTCATGTTAAAAGTATAGCAATTTTATTTAAAAAAAGAAAAAATTATACCACATATTTTTAGTATGTGAAGACTAGACACTATTTCTAAATAGGAATATGATTTATTTAATTAAATTGTTCATTCAATAAAAGTTCTCAAAAAAAACAAATGGTCTTACTAGACTAGTATACCTAATTTATGGTATAAAAAAAGTGTTTTAAAAGAGACAAAGAAAACAATTTAGTTTTTTTAAAAAAAATTCGAAACCCTTTAAATTGCACCTTCCTATGGAAAGCAAACCCCGACCTCCGAATTCTTCAAAAATCACTGAAATTAAAACTTTCGTATAAAAGCGATTGAATATATTTCAAAAGTCTTTTTTAAAAATTTTTCTCAAAAAAAAGGTAATTATTTTTAGATTAAAAAATAAACATTTTCTTTTTAAGAAGACGCCAAAAAGGCAAACAAATAAAGTTTATTTAATTTAAAAAAATTAGAGCGAAACAAAGAAACAAAGTAGCTAACGTGTCATATTTTTATATGACACGTTTTTTATTTCTTACTGTGGAATTTTTTATGTACATCGCGCAGTTGCTTGTCTGTAACGTGGGTATATATCTGAGTGGTAGAGATATTGGCGTGTCCGAGCATCATCTGAACAGAACGGATGTCGGCGCCATTTGAAAGCAAGTCAGTAGCAAAGCAGTGGCGAATAACGTGTGGAGTAACCTTTTTTGAAATACCAGCTTTGACAGCGCATTGTTTGACAATACGCTCGATTGACCGACGAGCAAGTGGTTTGATATCGATATTTTCTTTTTTACCACTATCGAGTTGAACAAAAAGAGCGTCGGACATATCTTTGCGAAGTTTCAAATATTTTTTTACAGTATAGCGGGCTTCATCGGATATAAATACAACTCTTATCTTGCCACCTTTACCACGGATAGAAAACTCGCCTTGAGTAAAATCGATGTCATTTGTAAGGGAACACAGTTCTGACACACGGAGTCCTGTCGAAAATAAAAGTTCTAGTATCGCTTTGTCACGCAGTGATTTTATATCTTCACCTTCTGAAGCATTTAATAGTCGAGTCAGATCACTGTTTGAAATAAGGTCCAGATGACGCTCGGGGACTTTTGCTAGATCTATCTCTTCTGCTGACATGGACTTTATATTTTTCCGAGTTAGATACTTCAAAAAGACACGCAATGCAATCATATAATAATTCTGAGTTTTTCTGGAGACCGTTTTACCTGTCGCTCTATTGTTGCCCATAGATTGCCTGTTGAGCCATAGTCGAAAGTCGCGTACTGAGGTACTTGTGATGTCTTCTGGGTTTTGAACTTTCGAAAATTCTAAATAACGCGAAATATAGTGATCATAATTCTCAACTGTTTTCAAACTTCGTCCTTTTTCTATTTCTATGTGTTCCAAAAACTCTCTTTTTAGTTGTTCGAGCGGTGTTGTCATGACTATTGCATTTTACCTTAAACTGTGATATTATCAAAATATGTTAACTATAAAGAAAAAATCAAACATTATAAAGAAAAATCAACTTCATGACAAAGACACAGGTAGTCCTGAAGTCCAAATTGCTATTCTAAGCAAAAAAATCGACGAATTAGCAGATCACCTAAAAGAACACAAGAAAGACAACAGTTCTCGCCGTGGACTTATCAAGATGGTTTCTGACAGACGTACTCATTTGAAATATTTAGAAAAGACAGATAAATCTCGTCACGCAGAACAAGTCAAAAAAATAAAAGGCTAACATTAAAAACCTTCGCAAGAGGGTTTTTAATTTGCTATAATAGAAACACTATCCTGTTAGAGATAATGGGGGAATAAAATTAATATTAAATAATAAGATGAGAATAGATATTTCTTATCTCTAACGGAATGATAATAAAACATAAAGAACAGAGAGTAGGAGTTTTTATAGATACTTCGAATTTGTACCACAGCGCTAAAAATTTATACAAAAGAAAAGTGAACTTTGGAGCAGTTTTAAAAGACGCACTCGCTGGACGCAAACTCGTCCGTGCTATAGCCTATGTTATAACAAGTGAAGGCGGTGAAGAGAAAAACTTTTTCGACGCACTTACTAAACTTGGTATCGAAACCAAAACAAAAGACTTGCAAGTTTTTGCCGGTGGTGCCAAAAAAGGCGACTGGGATGTAGGCATAGCTGTCGACATGATAAAGATGGCGTCTAATTTAGACGCAGTTGTGCTAGTGGCCGGGGACGGCGACTTTGTCCCACTAATAGAATACTTACAAAGTACAACTGGAGCCCAGATAGAAGTAGTGTCTTTTGGTAAAAGCGCCTCTATGAAGCTAAAAGACGCTGCCGACGATTTCCTAGACTTGTCTATAAACTCAAGGAAATATTTGATGTATTAAAACTCCTTTAAAAACACCTTATCTAATTAAGGTGTTTTTAGTTGCTTTTTGGTGTAAAAAGCATATAATCCAAATAAATAAATTTGAAACTTAAAACTAAATAATATGAGAAAAATATTATGGCAAGTAGTATCCAGGCATGCTCTTGTCACATGCACTAAAGAAAAAAAGGGTTGCTTTGTTACAAAACAAATTGCTCCAAAAGCTGTAAATAAAGAAAATGCAAATTGGGTGAATAAAGTTAGTAAAAAATTCAGAGATGGATTAAAAGAACTAAATGTCCCACTTGCTGAACCTTATACCTTCTACAAAAAAGGTGGAAACGCTCTACAAAAATCACCCTACATTGGGATTGATTTAGAACAAATCGTTAAAAAAAGTAGCACACCTCAAATAGGTCTTATCGACATTTTATTAGAATCTATAAAAGATTTACTTTTATTAAAAAATAATCTAATTGGTATTGATGCAAGATTATCGAACTTCTGCTTAGGCTCAGATGGAAAAGTTTATTATGTAGACACCTTTCCTCCTTTAATATTTTATAGAAAGGAGTACATAGTGCACTTTCCGAACCCAACGGATCCAAAGACAATAGAACAAGAGGTGCAGCGTAAGTTTAATTATTTAGGTATACTACGCCGATTACGTTTCAGCATTTTAGAACAAGATGCAGGATTAACAGAAGAAAACTTCTTAGATTCTATTTATAGAGTTCTTGGACAAAAAATTGGTGACGAATCGAAAAAATTCTTTGATAGCTTTCTTGATAAAAGAAAAATAGAGGAAGCAATTGATTTGATAAATTTGGACGATCCAGATAGTATTAGAGAAGTAGCACTACGAATTATGCCAAAAAAAGGAACTGGTCAAACAATATTTTTTCAAGAAATATTTGATTTAAGTTCTAATTTTTGTCCATTAAATATAAGTTCTGATAAAAAACTAGAAAGAATAAAGGAACTTTTTTTATTACACTTTAAAGAAGAAGTATTGAGTTAGGAACAAAGGTAGGAAATCATATGATTCCTACCTTTTTATTTTAAGTAGTATTGGATAGTGATCTGAAGCACTGTCGGTTAAATCATTTTTTATTATTTCAAAATTTGAAATATCATCTATTAGATTGGAAGACAAAAAAGCATAGTCAATTCTTATCTTTTCCGAGTGACTAAGATCTTGATTAAAAGGAGTTGGCACGGAAAATTCATAAGGTTTATTTAAAATCTTTAGAGAATCAACAAAATTATTATTTTCTAAGTATTTAATAACATCAAAATTTATAACATTAATACCAAACTTTTTAATTTTTCTTAACTGAAAACTATTCAAAAGTGATTTATAATCATCAACATCTGAATAAGACAAAGAATTGAAATCTCCAATTATAATAGATTTAGACTTTTTATTAAGATGACAAAAAATCTCTTTTAACTCTAACAATCTTTCTTCTTCAGAAATAGGCGACAGGTGTACAAAAAAAATATCCAACTCTTTGATTTTTAAACAAACAACAACATGCTTAATATCTTTTTTTATATCCGAAAACGTAACATCTTTTTTAGATATAACAGCAATATTATACTTTGAATTTGCTCTAAAAACCTTGAAAAATGGATAACCAAGTGATAAGAATTTTTTTCTTAATGAAATATCTTCCTCATTCCAATTCACAGCTTCTAAAATACCACAAATATCTGGATTAGATTCTTTAATAACTTCTAATACTTTATCTATTCTATCGCTAGCCCCATTAAAAATATTAAAACTCATAATTGATAATTCATCTGTTTTCATATCTAAAATAAATCCTTAACCTCACTAAATAATTCATCGACTTTTTGTTGACTGGTGGCTTCGCCGTACAAGCGGACTATTGGCTCGGTGTTCGACGGGCGTAAATGGACCCAGGATTTGTCAGCGAAGTCTAGTCGCAAACCGTCGAGCTCGTTTATTTGAGCATCTGAGAAATGACTTTTAATTTTTTCATAGAGCAACGCTAAGTCCATACCGAGCTCCATTTTATCTTTACGCATAACATAGTGGGGGAGAGTTTCTATTATTTCAGAAATTTTTTGATTTCTGGTTGCCATTAAGTCTAGGATAAGGATCATGCTCACAAAGCTATCACGAGCGAAATTTATCTTCGGGTAAATTATTCCGCCACTGCCTTCACCACCGATAGTTGCATTGTGTATAACCATACCTTCGACGACATTTGCCTCGCCAACTTTTGTACGAATACATTTCCCACCGTACTTTTCTGCTATATCAGTATTCATTTGTGAAGTCGACATATTTACTACAACAGCACTATTTTTGTTTTGTGAACAAACAGCTTCGACACCAAGAGCTAGGGTATACTCTTCAGACAAAATATTACCACTCTCATCTATGACAACGAGACGATCTGCATCGGGATCCTGAGCGAAGCCAATATCGAAAGTTCCACTTTTTACTAAATTTGAAATATCTTTTAAATTTTCTTTGATTGGTTCTGGTGTGTGTCCGAACTTGCCATTTGGAATATCGTTTAAACCAACATATTTTATATTTAACTTTTCAAATAAATATGGGTCAACAGCACAAGCAGATGCATTGATCATGTCGACTGCCACGCTAAAATTCATATCACGAATCGCCTCGACATTTACATGTTTTAAAATATCATCGACATATTCTTTTATAAAGTTTTTATTTTCCATAATAATTTTTTATTTTTTCTACTTCTTCTTTTGTTAGGAAAAACGCATCGCGGTTTACAAACTTGAGTCCATTGTATTCGATAGGGTTGTGACTGGCAGTTACTATAATAGCACCGTCGTATTTATTTTTTCGAACAGAAAACAAAACAGTTGGTGTCGGCAGTATGTCGCCATCTATAACATTTACATTTTTATTTTTGAAAAAATCCAATAAAGTATTTTTTATTTCAGGACCACTTTCACGTCCGTCGCGTGCTATCAATATAGTTGGGTTTTTATTTTCTTCTTGAATCAAACTCAAAAAAGCTCTGGTATAGTTTGTGGCGATTTCTATTGTTAGACTCTCGCCCCAGACACCGCGGAATCCAGAAATAGTGAGTTGTGGTTGTTGTGACATACATCGATTATAGCACCTTACTTAGCATTTATAAAAAGCTGTATTTATGGTATAAATAGGGTATTAATATTAATTGCTCGTCTTGAGACAATTAGAATTGAAATCCTATTTTCAAGCCTAGAGTCTACAGAGGAGCAAAAATAAATATGCAAAAAAAAGAATTTAGTTTCGAAATCGGAGGTAAAATTGTTCGCGCAATATTTTCAGACTTAGCAGAACAAGCCAATGGTTCTGTGATGCTCGAATGTGAGGGAACAGTGATACTGGCTACAGCGTGTATATCGTCGAGTAGTAAAAACAACCCAGGATTTTTTAATCTAACTGTCGAGTATCTAGAGAAGTTCTATGCTGCAGGAAAAATCCTCGGCAGTCAGTTTTCTCGTCGTGAAGGTAGGCCGAGTGACGCGGCTATACTCGCCGCTCGTGTAACAGACCGCACCCTCCGTCCACTTTTTGAACATCATATTAAAAACGCTCTACAAGTAATCATCACAGTTATAGCTTGTGGTAAAGCTGATCCAAAAACTCTCGGTATCAATGCGGCGAGTTTAGCTTTAGCTGTTTCTGATATCCCGTGGGCAGGTCCTATTGGTTGTGTACACATAAGTACAACAAAAGAAAATAAGGAACCACAAATAAACAATTACATACCGAGCTCTGACGAAAGTGTCTACGAACTGGATTTACTTATTTGTGGAAAAGACAAAACGATAAATATGATCGAGGCGATGGCTTATGAATCTAAAAACGAGGACATGAGTAGTTACTTAGACATGGCACTCGCTGAAATAGAAAAGTGGGAAGAGTTCCAAAAAAATATTGTTTCACAGATCGGTAAAGAAAAGATGTCATTCCCTAAAATAGAAATCCCAAATGAAGTAAAAGAATTGTTTAAAGAAAAAATCCAAGATAGTTTAGATGAACATCTGTTCACAAAAGACGGCAAGAAGGTAACCGAACAATTAGAACAAACTTGGAAAGAATTGTTGAAAGAAAAATATAAAGAAGATGAGGAGATACTAAATGTTGGTTTCGATCATATGCACCATATCCTAGACAATATGTTTCATGAATATGCATTAGAAAAAAACATGAGAGCTGATGGCAGATCTTTTGATCAGGTTCGTGGACTGTACGCACAACCAGGTAACATCTCCCCGATGTTGCACGGTTCTGGGATTTTTTATAGAGGAGAAACACACGTACTGTCGGTACTGACACTCGCTGGTCCTGATGCGATGCACACGATAGACGGAATCGAATCGAGTTACAAAAAAAGATTTATGCATCATTATAATTTTCCACCTTATTCAAGTGGTGAAACAGGTCGCGTAGGAGGACTAAACAGAAGAGAAATGGGACACGGTTTCCTAGTTGAAAAAGCATTGACTGCAGTTATGCCAGATAAAATAAATTTCCCTTACACTATTCGTGTCGTATCAGAATCAGTTGCTTCAAACGGTTCGACTTCTCAAGCCTCTATTTGTGCAACAACAATTGCATTGTTAGATGGTGGTGTACCAATAAAAAATCCAGTTGCAGGTATATCTATCGGATTGATGCTCGATGTAAAAAATAAAAATAAATATGTACTCCTAACAGACATCCAAGGACCAGAAGATCACTACGGTGATATGGATTTCAAAATCGGTGGAACTGTAAATGGAATCACAGCTATCCAACTAGATGTAAAAGTCGACGGGATTCCTGTAAATATTTTAAAAGATGCGCTCGACAAAGCTTTGTCTGCACGTATACAAATAATAGAAACAATTAAAACTGCAATTCCAGAGGCGAGAAAAGAAATATCAATTCATGCACCGAAAATAGTTGTCACAAAAATAAATAAAGATCAGATAGGACTCCTAATCGGTCCAGGTGGAAAAACAATAAATACAATTCGTGAAAAAACTAATACTGAAATAACAATCGAAGAAGACGGAACAGTTTACATAACAGGTCGTGGAACTGGAGCAGATGAAGCAAAAGCTATCGTAGAAGAAATGACTCACGAATACAAAATAGGTGACGAGAGTAGTGGTCAAGTCGTCAAGATAATGGAGTTCGGTGTTTTCGTAAAAATAGGAAACAATACAGAAGGACTCGTTCATGTTTCTGAGATGGCACCTTTCCGAATTGAAAAAATCTCTGATTACATAAAAGAAGGTGACATGGTAAAAGTTAAAATAATAAAAATTGATGAAAAAGGCAGACTAAATTTTTCAATAAAAGCAGTTGATGAAAAGTTCTTTATAAAAAAATAATTAATAAATTTATGGGAGAAGAAAAAAAAATAAATTACAATGATAACGAAATAAGAACCCTCCATACTTATACATCAGACATGGCGGATGCTATTCGAATCGATGATACTTCAGTTATAAAAATAGCTCTGGCAGAAAAATCAAAAAGAGAGAAAGAGGAGTTGTATAAAAAAGACGAAGGTACACCATTTGTTAAAACATTGTTGATGATAGGTGGACTGATTTTAGTAGGGGGATCATTAGTTGGAATATATTTCTTGTACAAGAATAGTCAAAATAAAAATACACCACCTAGTATAATTCTAAAAAATTACAGCATCATACCTTTCGATAGTGAAAGTCATATTGATACAACAAAAGTAAAAATAAAAAATGACTTGGCGGAACTCATAAAAAAAGAATTAGAAAAACCTCAAGCGAATGAATCTGTTAGAAAAATAAATCTTGAAATTAATGTTGAAAATAAAAATATTGCAATAAATAAAGACTCTCTATTTCAACAAATGCAGTTGAGTGCTCCAGGCAGACTAACTCGATCGATCAAAGAAGACTATATGATCGGTAGCTACAAATCACATCTTTTCTTTTTATTTAAAAGTAATGACACAGAACAAAGTTATACCGGGTTACTAGAATGGGAAAAAACTTTTTTATCTGACTTGTATCCATTCTTTAGTATAGAAATAAATGAGGATAATAAATTCCTATTGTCGAAACCACTAGAAGATACAATCATTGCAAACATAGACACGAGAGTACTAGTAGATCAAACTAAGAAAAGCATCCTCTACTATAGTATCATCGATAAAAACAAGATAATCGTAACCGACAATCCTGAAGTAATCAAAGAAGTCATCAATCGTTTACTTATTAAAAAATAATGTTAAAATAAATATATGGACACTACAAAAACAAAACTACAAGAAGAAAAGAAATTATTAGAATCTGAAATGGGATCACTCGGAAGAAAAGACTCACAAACAGGTCAGTGGGACACAACCTTACCAGAACAAACAGAGGAAGCAAAGGAGGAGAATGAACTAGCAGATAGAGCAGAAGAATACCAAGAAAGAGGATCAACTCTCGAGGTCCTAGAACAAAGACTCTTGGATGTAAATCGCGCACTTGAATCAATAGAAAATGGAACTTATGGAATTTGTTCTATATGTCAAAACAAAATAGAAGAAGACAGACTAGAAGCCAATCCTGCGGCAAATACATGTAAAGCATGTATGGAGAAATAAAAGTATTTTTATAAACAACACACCTTGACGGGTGTGTTGTTTTAATGAAATAATGTAATAAAATTTCCAACGTTAATCTTTTAAAAAATGAAAAAGGCTAGATTTTTTTTCTTGCTAATTTACTTGGGGCTTTTTTTAAGCTTCGAGAATAAAGAGATACTTTTCGGAATAGACATCTCTCACTATCAAGGGGAAATTGATTGGGAAGAAGTTGTTCGAGACAGTAGTATTTCTTTTGTAATTACACGCTCTACTATGGGTGATGACAGAAAAGACAAACTTTTCAATAAGCACATCAAAGAAATTAGAAAACATGGTTTCATAGTAGGGATATATCACTATTATGATCCAAATGAAAATTCTACTAAACAGGCAAATAATTTTATTCAAACAGCGAAGTTATTACCTGGGGATTTGGCACCGATTCTCGACATTGAGAGAATGCCGAGAAACAAAGACAAGAAAAAATTTATAGCTGATATCAAGAATTGGCTTTATATTGTAGAGAAAAAATATAAAACAAAACCAATGATTTATACTTATCTGAAGTTCTACAATCATAATTTAAAAAAAGACTTTGGGAAGGATTATCCTTTATGGATTGCTGTTTATAGTGATTCACTGCAAGCTACAATTTCAGAGGACTGTCATATGATCCAATGTTCTAACAAAGAAAAAATAGCTGGAATCAAAAACCATGTTGATGGTAATGAAATCACAGCTCATAAGTTAAAAGAACTATTAATAAAATTAAACTAAAGAAATAAAAAATATCACGAAAACTCGTGATATTTTATTTGTTATTTATTTTTTAAGTTATATAATATATATATGTCATTTGCACGAGTATACAGTGCTCAAACACATCTCTTGCGAGGAAAAGTCGTAACAGTCGAAGTCGATATTACGAAAAACACCTTGCACACTTTTACGCTTGTTGGTCTACCGGACAAAGCGGTTGGTGAATCAAAAGACCGGATGAGCTCAGCGCTCAAAAACTCTGGCTATTTATCTCCTAAAAATCAAAACCAAAAAGTTGTCATATCATTATCTCCAGCAGAATTAAAAAAAGAAGGTCCTTATTTCGATTTGGCTATAGCGCTCGCTTATTTACTTTCAGCCGATGAAATAGATTTCGACCCTAAGGATCGGATATTTTTAGGAGAACTCTCCCTTAATGGTGAGATACAACCGCTCAATGGGATACTACCATTAACTCAAGAAGCTAAGAAGCAAGGATTCAAAGAGATATTTGTCCCTTATAAAAATGCAAAAGAGGCAGCTTGTGTTTCGGGTATAACAGTCTATGGTTGCAAAACTTTAAAAGAAGTCATCGAACATATATATAAAATAAAACACGACAAACAAGGTAATCCTCTCGAGAAAGAAAGACCGAAAATTATCCCAACAGAAGAAACTCAAATCCAAAAGAAAAACAAAAAATATGATATCGATTTCTCAGATATAAAAGGTCAAGAAGGTGCCAAAAGAGGACTAGAGATCGCTGCTGCTGGTGGACACAATATAGCTCTCTCGGGACCTCCGGGCACAGGTAAGACAATGCTTGCTCGCGTCTTTTCACATTTATTACCAGAACTAGACAATGAGGATATATTAGAAATAACTGGGATACATTCTGTGGTTGGGATGCTCGAGGAAAGTCTAATAACGGAACCGCCATTTCGAGCTCCACATCATACTGCAAGTTATGTTTCGATGATTGGTGGTGGCGCCAATGTAAAACCAGGAGAAGTAACTCTTGCTCATAAAGGAGTATTGTTTCTAGATGAATTTCCAGAATTTGAAAAGAAAGTTCTAGAAGCTATGCGTCAACCTCTCGAAGATAACATCGTATCTATCTCCAGAGCGCGAGGGTCAGCTATATTTCCATCGAATTTCATTTTAGTTGCTGCGATGAACCCATGTCCTTGTGGTAATAAAGGCAACAAAGACAAAAAATGTATTTGCAAACCATACGACTTGGACCGATATAATCGTAAAATATCAGGACCTATTATAGACCGTATAGATATGTGGGTGACTGTTTCAAATGTAGATTACAACAAACTATCTGATGAAACAATGAGTGGAGAAGAAACCCAAACCATAAAAGACCGTGTTTCAAGTGCACGTCAAAAACAAAATACTCGATTTAAAAATGCTCCACGAAAAATAAAAACCAACAGCGACATGAATGCCAAAGATCTAAATATTTACGCTAAACTCGAAGAGAGTGTTGTACAACTTTTAAACACTAGTGCTACTAAACTTGCCCTTTCTGCACGGGCATACCACCGAGTTATAAAACTCGCTCGCACGATTGCCGACCTAGAAAACTCTGACAACATAACAGAGAACCACATCCTCGAAGCTCTCCAATACAGACCACGCATAAACACACAATAAAAAAAAGAAACCTAATGGTTTCTTTTTTTATGTTTTCTTTTTCTTATTCTTTTTATTTACTTTAGAAGCTGGTTTAGGTGAATGTGGTGCGGTTTCCAGTGTTATAAGTGGTGGATTGGCGATAACTTTTTTTACAGATTTCTTTTTTGCTACCTTTTTCTTTGTAGCAGGTTTTTTACTTACTGTTTTTTTTGCAGTTGTTTTAGTTGGTGTTTTTGCCACAGCAGAAACTTCTACTACTGGTGTAATAAATAAAATAAATATTATTAAAATAGAAAAGATTTTTTTAAGCATATTAGTTATTTAAACTACTACTATTGGCACCTTTTGGTAAACTACTGTATGGATTACGTAATGTTCCACGGAAGCCGATGTGTACATGCGGACCAGTAGAACGACCGGTTGAACCAACATAACCGATGACATCACCGCGTTTAACCACGTCTCCAGATTCAGAAACAACGCGACTCATATGACCCAATATAGCCTGACGTCCATCTTCGAAGTTTATAACTACATACAAACCATAACCACCGTTGTAGCCACTAGGACGAGCGATCAGCACAGTACCGTCTTGGATAGCGTATATCGGTGTACCTTTTGGCGCTCCGAAATCATAGGCTTGGTCGTCGTGCAATCCTTGGGTTACGACCCCTGTACCTTTTGGAAACGGCCAGATATAACCACCTTTTATGGTACCGGATTGTTCTCCTTTATCAGAAGAATCATCTTTTTTGTCTATCTTTACTTCATCTGGTGAATCATCTTTTTTATCAATTATTTCTTCTTTTTCAGGTTGCTTTTCAGATTGTTTTTCAGGAGCTTCATCTGTTTTATCTAAAGCTTGCTTTTTCTTTTCTGCTTCAGCTTTCTTTTTTTCTAAAGCAAGCTCTTTAGCTTCTTTTTCTAAAGCTTTCTTCTTGTCTTGTTCTTTAATTTTATTTTCGTCTTTTTTAACACTCTTTGTTGGTAAAATAACCAGAGTTTGACCAGCTTTTGTTAAATCAGCCTTCTTTATATCAGCATTTGAAGCTAGGATAGCTTTTTCATCAACACCGAACTTTCGAGCAATAGTCTTTAAAGTATCACCTTCTTTGACCACATAGACATCGATTTTTTCTTCAGATGCGTTTTTTTCTAGATCATATTCCTCACCTAAGGGTGTCGGCGCCACAGCTAATGCTTCGTCTGACTCTATATCAAAATAAACTTCTTTCGCATTTTTAACATCTGGATTTAAAGAAGGACTTGTTTCTAATAACTTCATGTTCTGAGAATTACGAACAGGCTTGTTTGCTTTGTCCAATTCTTCCGCCTTGGCTTCAAATCCTAAAAACAGGTCTTTGAAAGACGAAAAGAATGAAGCCTGAGCGTAATTTGGCTTGGACATTAGAGCGATAATAGCTAATGCACTTAAAACAAGCTTTTTACTAAAAAACTTGTTTAGAGAGGTTATGGACTTCTTTGCCGATTTTTGACTGTCAAAATCTGACGCAGAATTTTTAATTTTAGGTTTTATAAAGTCTTATTTGGTGACTATTACTTCTACAGTATATAGTCGTTACGATCGTTGCGGTTTATCTGTCGTATATGTCATGCCTCTGTGTCGGGAATAGGGTGTTTGAATTAAAAAACCCTACATATATAGGGTAACCCATACGCTAAAATGAGTCAACCAGATACCCCCATCTTTTCCACACCTCCTCATATACCCCTAAACAAAAGGGTCTTTTGCTATTGACAAATAGCATATTATTGTGCTATAATACTACCAATATACAAATCCTATCGTAAATAAGGATAAACCATTTAAAAAAATGCTTTATCCGTTACGGGATAGAGCTCTTTTAAAATTATGAAAAAAATCTTTTTGGGTGGTCTAGTGATCACCATTGTCTCATTATTGATATCAGTAATCGGCTTGAAAACAGCTGGCTATAATGATATCAAAATCCCTCAGAGAGTCTGGGTGGATGGTAGTTTTGAACCGTTAGGCATTTTGACTCCACTACAGGTGGAAGGCACAAAAAGCCAAACTAACAGCGATAGCATAGTTGTTACCCAAAGTTATGTTTGGGGTCAAGGTTTTAAAACAGTAGCCATGCAGTATGGCGAAGCGAAAAAAACAGCCGAGTGGGCTGACTCATTAGCTGAGGGGCTAGGAGCAAAAAGGAGTTCGATAGACTATTTCTACGGGGAGTCAAGGTTGGCTAAAGCGGCCCACGGGAATGATTTAGAAGAGCTTTTAGCTGGCAAGACTTTCACTAAAATGGAAGTAGTTGGCTACGCTTCTCCAGAAGCGGGAACTGCTTCATCGCTTTTAAAAGGAGCGGTAGATGCGAAGAATATCGATCTTGCGGAAGCAAGAGCCAAGATGACAGAAACAATGATCAAAGATTTGTTTTTGATAAATGGTAATGATGTTTCAGGCATCAAAAGCACTACAAAAGGTGAGGAGCTTCAGTTGCCACTTGCGATGGCGGATGGTCTTGCAACAAAAGCAGGGTTTGAGGCGGTGAAAGCTTCGAACAGATCAGGAAAAGACACTTTGGGCTTCAACGCTCACAGTGAATTGTCTAAATTGCGTTTTACTTCTGTGAAATTAAATTACACAGATAAAACACAAAAGACAATGGTTGTAACTCAACCATTTTTACTGCCACTGCTTTTGTTGTGGTTGTTATGGAATCTTTTAAAAAGGATTCCGAGAATTGGAACTCCGAACCTTAAAACTCCTTCGTTACCACGTTGGAGATGTAGAATGCCAAGAATTTCTTGTGGACCTTGGTCATGGCCAAATTGTGGAACTTGGAACTGTAATTTTAATTGGTGTAAATGGCCATCATGTGGTTCATTACCAAATTTTAAATGCAGTCCATGTGACTGGTCTTGGTTGTGCTTCCCGTGCTTTAATTGCACGTGCACACCACCGCCACCACAAGAGGATGGGCCATGTTGTTGCTATCGAAAAATGCGTAATGGCAAAAGACGATGGCGACTATGGGTCTGTGTAGCACGCTTCTTTGGAAGACCATTTGTATTGTGGCTACGGCAACGATGCATCTGCTGTCTTTGGAAAGTGCTGCTACTACTAAGTGCAGCACTGAACATCTGGTTCTACATGAACCGATGTTAATAATATAAAAAGCTGAAGGCCTGGCAAATGTCAGGCCTTTTTTGTTGTTGCCTATTTTGTTTTTAGACAATGTATTGTATAATTTAAGTACAAATTATGACAATGAACAATAAAGAAGTAACACCAAAAGTGTTCAATCCCGAGAATACTGAGGAAACACTAACTTTTAAAAAAAGCTTTGACAGGAAGAGGGTCCTTGAGGAAAAATTATTAAAGATATTGTTTGATGACCATTTAGCTAAAATGAAAAACGAAGAACCAAGAAAACTTAAAAGTTACCCTCTTCCAAAGAAAATTGATATTCAAGAAATAATCAATAATGAAGAAATAAAGGTTACTGAAAATGAAGAACAAAATGCTGATTTTGAAAAACATAAAAAAGAATGGGAAGAAAAAAAGAAACAAAGAATAAACGTTCAAAAAGAAGTAAAGGAGAGTAGCAATCAAGAAATAAAAGGAGATGGTGCGAAAAAATTAGTCTGGCCACCATTGAGACCAGGATCTGATGAGGAACGAATGGATATTCATAGAAAGAAAATTCGTACAGAAACCAAGTTGATAGAAGGTAAAGTATGGACAAAAAATGATGAGAAAACGCTGCAAGAATTAATCGCTGTTATAGAAAGTACTAAAAAAGAGATTCTAGCATTAGAAAAAGAACTTAAAACATCTAAATAATACAATATATGGAAAGAAGAACAACAAAAGAATTAGCTAAACTCAAAAGAACTCTTTTAGATGCAGAAAAAGAAGCTGACTCATTTCGTGCTAAAAAAAGTAGGATTGAGTCAACAAATAAAAAAATAGAACCAGAAAATTTGGAGCCTGTTATTTTAGACGAATCAACAGAACCAAAAGGAGAAGATTACATTGATTACTTACAAAGTATGAAAGGAAAGGAAGAAAACCTAAGATTCAGTGAGTGGATGGAGTCAAAAAAAGTAAAACCTGTTGTCGTTGAAGATGGAATTATAGATACGGGGCTAACAGGGAACCATCAAAAAATAAAACCTACAACAAGTTTTTTCGATGATATAGATACTGAGGGTGAAGTAAAAAATCCAACAATAAAAGGCAAAAAACAAAAAGACATAAAAATAGAACCAGAAAATTTGGAGCCTGTTATTTTAGACGAATCCGCAGAACCAGAAGTTCCAATTACTGAACCTGATTTTCATCAAGATGTTTTGCCTAATAATGAGGTTAAAGCTGTCTCACAAGAACCGACAGAGGTAGAGACAAAGGTTAAAAAAGAATCTGATGAAGAGGAGTCAAGAAAAGAAATGGTGGCTTTGTACAAAGAAGTACTTTTAGCGTATGAAGAAAATAAAAAGAGTAAAGAAAGAACTAATGAAAAATTATCTAAATTGAATGAGGAAATAGATAAGCTAGAAAAACAAATTACTAATGATACAACAAAAGAATCCGTAATAGAAACAGAAAATACGGACACAGGAGCAACAGAAGAAGTTGCTGAAAAAGAAGTTGTAGAAAATATAGAAGAAAAAGATAAAGATTTTTTGAAAGAAGATAACAAAGAGATTGAAGCGATAAAAGAAAAAACATCAGAAAATAGTATTGCCAAAGAGAGTCTTTTCAAGAGATTTAAAAATGCCATTCTGGGACAAAAAAACAACAAGAAAGAGGATTTTAAGAATGAGCACTCAGAGATAGAAAAAGATCATGAAAACAAACCTTTCATATACTATGCTTTTAGTAAAATCAACAAAGATAAAAATAAAGCTGTATTTTCTAGATTTATAACAACTTTTGGCAACGACGTTTATCCTGATCTAAGAATATGTGAGTTAGGTGAATTTGATCATAAAAAACATTTTTATGATTCAGTTTTTAAATGGAAATTCTTAGTAGTAACAAATAAAGACCCAATGGAAGGTTTCTTTTTTGCAAGTATTTCTGGATTTTCTATGGTAATAAAAAATGTAAAAGAAGTAACGCAGGATGATGGGATAAACGAAACGTCAGAAAAAATTATATATAAGATAGTTGGACCAGATGGAGAAATTGTCCAAGATGACATTCAAGGATATGATAAAGCCAGGGAAATATTTGAAGAAAAAAGAGCTTTAAATAAGATTGATATTGAAAAAGAATTTAATAATTTAAAAAACTAATAAATATTTATGGCTATGATAAAAAAACCAGATATACCGCCAACAATGAACTCAGAGACCTCTGAGGAAACTTTATTGCGATTGCAACAAGAAAGAGATGGATTTTTAAGAGAAAAAGAGGAGCAAGATATAAAAGATGTAGAGCTTGAACAGAAATTAAAAATTTTAGGAGAGAAGTTAGGTATAAAACCAGAAACACAAGAAAGTTCAGACACAGAAAATAAAAAAACAGCAGAACAGATACTGGATGAAAGTAAAGAAAGAGCAAAAATAGAAAGTGAGATTAAAGATAAATTGGAAGCACAAAAAGCAAAGATAGAGATAAGAAAAAGTTTTTTGAGCCCTGCAAAAAAACTCCTTTTTGAAAAACTTTCAAAAGCAGGAAATTTTATTGGAACCAATTGGGATAAACTTAAAGAAACTCAAGGTTTCCAAAAAGGTGCCGCAGGATTATCTGCATATAGCCAGTTTATGAATGGTGGGAAAGAAATTTTTAGATTCCAAAACGGAATAGACAAAGATGGGAATCCAACATACTACAGATACACATGGAGAAAACTAGCGCTCAGTAGTGCTATAGCTGGTACCGCTGTAGCTTTTCTACCTGTAACTGGAGTAGCTGCTGCAAGTGTGTTTGGAACAAAAATAGCACGTGGAATAATCGGGGGAATAGGTGGAGCAAAAGCCATAAAAGAAATAAACCGTGAAGGACAAGAAAAAATATCTAAACTTGAAATGGAAAAAGGGAATACAAACCTAACAGAAGAACAGCTTGTTTCACTGGAGAAGAAAATCAGGAGAACTAAACTTGCGACGCAAGCATTTGCAATGACTGCTGGAATTGTAACGGGTTATGCTTTGGCAATACTTGCTGGTGAAATAACTGGACGTATTGGTTCTACTAATTTAGAAACACCTGGAATAAAAAATCCGACAGTACCGAATAACGAAACACAATTTACAAATACAGGGCGAACTCTAGGTGGTGGTGATCGTGTTTGGGATAAAAACAAAGTAAGTATTTGGGGTCAATTTAAAAACCTTTTTGGTGGACATAATGAGAAACCAGAAGAAGTAATTTTTGATAATGATGAGGTAACAACAGAAATAGTAATCGAAAACAAAGGAGGTGCGACTGATAGTACCGAAGTTAATACTCCTAAAGAAAAGATTTTAATTGAAAAAACAGTAGAAAAAGTGGAAGAGAACAAAGAAGATGCGACTGATAGTACCGAAGTTAACACTCCTGAAAAAGAAGTTGTAAGTGGTGAAACAGAAAAAACAACAATAGAAAAAGTTGACGATAACAAAGAAAGTGCGTCTGATAGTACAAAAGTTGTTACTCCACAAGAAGAAATAGTAAAGGCAAAAGAAAATATCATTCCTAAAGAAGCACTAATAGACAGTGAGCACAATGTTGGAGTAACTTATGCTTTCAAAAGTCAACTTGAAGCCAATCATGAGTTAGCCACAAAAATGGGTTATCCATTAGAAGGAACAGCTTCAGAAAAAGCACTATTTTTGAAACATTTAGGAGAAAAAACAGGTTATATAGGACCTGATGGACAAGTATTAGTAAAAGCAAACGTGGGTGCTGCATACGAACTAAAAATTGATACCAATGGAAAAATTATGGTTCAAGAATACCAAAACGGTGTTGCGACCGAGATACATCACGAAGGTGATAAATTAGAAACTGGAAAAGACTTGAACGAATATGAATATAGTAAAGCAACTATTCCTGCAGAAAAATTAGAATACGGTGGAATTGAAAATGAAGGCACAGATTTAGAAGAGGGTGATGATAAATATAAAATAGATGGACCTCAAAAAAATCTCGACGGAACTTTACTTACAGATGAAGGAGACTATGCAATAGAAGGAGATCAAAAAGACTTGCCTGATATCGACAAAACAGAAATAGAAAAACCATTTATAATAGACCCCATTTGGGAAAAACCAACTAAACTAGGAGTGGACTACTATCTGCATGGAAACGATCATTTAAAAGGACTTGATAAAAATACATTAGATGCTTTGCTAAAACAAGGAATAGTTATAGACAGACAAACAGTTACACCATTAGGAGTAATCCACAATTACGAAATGAAGGGTGCTGGAGAAATACTAAAGTTACGAGACGACGCTGAATTGATAAAAGCAAAATTCCACTTGAAAGCAAATGCCTTAAATACTGATCCACTAGGAACAGAAACAATGGAAGAATACAAGGAGAGACTGATCAAAAGTATGGATAAAATCGAGAAGGAGCAACAAAATATCAAAATAGATCTTTCTCAACAATCAAACGCGATAGATTATGAAAAAGGTAGAAAAGATGGTTTCTATGATGCTGCGTATGCTCAAGCAGAACACCGATATAAAGTTATGAGAAATGGACAAATAACTAATGGATTCCTTAATCTAATTTTTAGAAACAATCGTTATTATGGTGGGTACAATAGCGGATATTATAATTCAAATGGGGGATATTATCGTTAAATTATTAATTAATAAATAAATTATGCAAACAAATATACACGAGACTTTAGCAAAAGCGTTAGGGATAGAGAATTTAGAAGCGAGTAAACAAGAAGAAATAATAACAAGTACAGGCGCGCTGATATACCAAAGTGTTCTGATGCGTGCACTCGAAGAGATGCCTGATGAACAAGTCGATGAATTCGAAAAAATAACAGCAACAAATCCGACACCAGAAGTAGTATTTGACTTCTTTCGTTTAAAAATACCGAACTTTGAAGCGATGATCGCCGACGAAGCGCAGAAATTCATGTCAGAAATCAAGAAATAGATTTTATTTAAAAAAATGTTAAGATAGATAAATGGATTATCTATCAGAACTAAATGACAAACAAAAAGAGGCCGTTGTTTATATGCAAGGGCCTCTTTTGATTGTAGCGGGGGCTGGGGCTGGTAAAACAAAGACCCTCACCCATAGAATCCTACATTTGATAAGAAATGGAGTTCGTCCGAGTGAGATCCTAGCTGTAACTTTTACAAATAAAGCTGCCAAAGAAATGCGGGAGCGTGTTTTGGATTTATTGTCAGACCGTCAATACGATAGCACTCCGATGGTCTGTACTTTCCATTCATTGGGTGTATACATAATAAGAGAAAACGCACAGAGCATAGGACTAACAAAGCATTTCACGATAGCAGATGAGAGTAATGCAATTGGCCATATAAAAGACGCATTAAAGAAATTCGACTTGGATCCAAAAATACACGAACCGAGAAAGATAAAGTCGATCATCTCTCGATCTAAAGGGGACTTTATAAGTCGTGAACAATTTTCGCAAAATATAAAATCAGGATTCCAAGAAATAGTTGCGAAAGTATGGAACTATTATGACGATGCACTAAAAAAAGAAGGGTCTTTGGACTTTGACGATCTTTTAATAAAAAGTGTACAGATATTAGAAAAAAATAAAGACATCAATAAAAAATATCACGATAGATTCAAATACATAATGATCGACGAGTACCAAGACACAAACGAGGTTCAGTACACACTAGCTAAACTACTAGTTGGAGAAGAGCAGAATATCTGTGTGGTGGGGGATACAGATCAGAACATATATTCATGGCGTGGGGCTAATATAAAAAATATGCTCCATTTCGAAAAGGATTATAAAGATGCAAAGATAATAATGCTCGAACAGAATTATCGTTCGACAAAGACTATTATCGCAGCAGCTAACAGTGTCATCGAGAAGAATATCTTTCGTGTACCGAAAAATCTATTTACAGAGAAAGACGATGGTGACACGATAACTATATATAATGCATACGATGAAACAGGGGAAGCGCAATTTATAGCCGAAACTGTTTATAATTTATTAAAAGAAAAAAAAGCTGAACCCACAGAAATAGCCGTACTTTACCGTGCTAATTTCCAATCACGCATCCTCGAGGAAGCATTTCTCGGACAACAAGTCCCGTACCAAGTCTTAGGAATAAAATTCTTTGAGAGAGCCGAGATCAAAAATGTCCTTTCGTATGTTCGTGCTTCTTTAAATAAAGAAAGTCTAGGTGATATAAAAAGAATAATAAATGTACCAGCCCGTGGAATAGGCAAAGTAAGTATTACAAAGATATTTTCTGGTATGTTTGACCAGTTACCAAGTAGCATGCAATCAAAAGTAAATATATTTTATGCTTTACTCACATCGATAAATGAATACGCCCAAGACCACACTGTCTCAGAAACCCTCAGATATGTAATTGAAAAAAGTGGTATAGAAAATGAATTAAAGAACGGAAGTGCAGAAGACAATGAGAAATTAGAAAATATAAAAGAATTGGTGAGTTTATCTTTAAAGTACGACCAATACGGGATGGAGGGATTAGATACTCTTTTGTCTGATGCGTCATTGGCTTCTGACCAAGACAGTTTGATGCATCAAAATGGTGGAGTGCGACTAATGACAGTTCACGCTTCAAAGGGTCTCGAATTCAAATATGTTTTTATATCTGGTCTCGAACAAGATTTATTCCCCCATGCTAGAACCAACAGTAAAGACGCAAGTGAAAGCGAAGAAGAACGCAGACTTTTCTATGTAGCACTGACTCGCGCTGAGTATAAACTGTATCTGTGTTATGCGAGTATACGAACGATATTTGGTATGAAACAAGTGAACGCGCCAAGTGAATTTCTAAATGACATACCAGTGCATCTAACTTCGGTTGAAGAGACAAAATATAATAACAAAGAAAAGGTGGTATACTTGTGGTAATATGATTCATAAAGCGAAAAAGTCTTTAGGGCTAAAAAAGTTTCCAAAACAAAACTTCTCGCCCGAGACTTTTCATAAAGCGAAAAAGTCTTTAGGGCAGAATTTCCTGAAATCACAAGTGGCTCTTCGTGCTCTTTGTGATGCGGGTTTCATAAAAGACACCGATACTGTTGTCGAAATAGGTCCAGGAAAAGGCGCCTTGACTGCTCACTTATTAAATAAAGCAAAGCAAGTAATAGCGATAGAAATGGATCATGATTTGATAGAACACTTACAAGAAAAGTTCCAAACAGAGATAAATGAAGGGAAATTGATTTTAATAGAAGGAGACTGTTTGGACTTTGATCCCCTCCTTATTCAAGGAGGGGTGGCTCTAAGCCGGGGTGGTAATCCTGAATTAATCACCACCTCCCCCTTCGGGTACTCCTCCTCGATAAGGAGGAGAGAAAATTCGTACAAATTAATCGCAAATATCCCTTATAATATAACTGGTTTAATATTAAAAAAGTTTCTAGAAGAGGAAGACAATAAGCCAGAAAATATGGTTCTCGTTGTCCAAAAAGAGGTCGCCGAACGTATAGTCTGTCGTGATAATAAAGAAAGTATTTTGTCGCTTTCAGTAAAGCTTTTTTCTCAACCTAAATACATAATGAAGATTAGCAAGAAGTTTTTCTCTCCTGCTCCTGCTGTAGACTCAGCAATCATAGCGATGTATGACATAAAAAGTGTCGAGAAGAACTTCACAGATTTATTTTTCAAAATTATAAAAAAGTCTTTTGCTCACAAAAGAAAAGTTCTAAAAAAGAATTTAGAAAGCGTTTTGCAAAAAGAACAGATAGAAAGTCTATTCCGAGAATTAAAACTACCACTACAAGTCCGCGCAGAGGACATACCATATGAACAATGGTTAAATATTGTGAAATTTTTGGAAAAAATTGTATAATAAAGCCATGAAAAGAAAATCAGCATACATTGCTTTAGGGATTTTAACAATTTTTACATTTGCATATACAGCTGATGCGATTGGTAAAAGCTTCGGGGGTAAAATAATTAGAGACAAATCTACTAAAGTGGAAGCACTAGAAAAAGCTGGTTATGTTTGTGTTGTCCCTGGAAAAACCATGACCATCAAATGGAAAAATGGTACAACAAAAGAATTCTCTATACCGGCAGGGATCAGGAACGTACCTGGTTATTCTATAAAGGCAAATCAACAAGTACTGGGTCTTTATACTCAAGCGAGAACTCCGATTACTTGCACTCTATATTCGATACCCCCAGTAGTAGAAATAGTTAATTTGGACACAATAACTTATTACGGAACATCTTTAAAATAAATGCAAAAATATCTCCCTAGTAAAAAATTCCAAATACAAGTCATAGCAATTTTAATTATTATAATTTTATTTGTTTCTTTTCGATTTCTCTTTAACTTTATAAAAAATAAAATAAAAGAAAGAAGAATAGAAAAGATACAGTCGGCAGTTACGATAAAGGACGTAATAGAAAAAGACACCAACAACAACGGTATTTCTGATTGGGAGGAGAAACTCTGGGGCAAAGATCCAAATACTAATGGTAAAGAAAACCGTGAATACATACTAGCCAAAAAAGCTGAACTATATAAAAAGAATGAGAACACTTTAATAGATAGTAATAGTCTAAACACAGAAGGGTCTGCAAAAAAAGAATCAGAAGATCTTTCTAGGGCATTTTTTGCAACAATAATGGCATTACAACAAGCTGGAGAGCTCGACGAAGACTCCATGAATGCAATAGGAAATTCTATTGGTGATAAAGTTATCCCTGATGAAATCCCCGATGTTTATACAATATCAAACATAAAAACAATAGAGTCCAGTAGCGATAACATAAGTGCTTATTATTTAGCATTCAGAGATTTAGCTGTAAAATACAAAGACGCAGATATAGGAAATGAATTAACATTTGTTGCGCAAGGTCTACAGAACAACGATCCTCAACTAATTGCCATAGTTGGTCAGATAGCTATTTCTTACCAGAATTTCGCAAAAGACCTATTAAATATCCCAACCCCAACAACTATATCAAAAAATGCAGTCAACCTAGCAAATAGCTATGCAAAAACAGGACAATCTTTAGAACAGATTTCTATGGGATTAGACAATCCAATAAAAGGAATGCAAGGATTATTAAATTATAAAAAAGAGCTAGACATCTTGCTTACAAACTTAAGTAATATTTAGGATATTTTTAAAAAGTGCTATAATAAATAGACAAATGGATTTGGTAAAGAAAAACAAAAAAATAATCCAACTTTTTCTAATCTTGGGATTTGTTATTTTACCATTTCACACAATACTAGCTTATGAGCCTCTAAATTTTGATGATCCATTTAAAGAAAGTGCGCAAAGTAGAAAATATAAGTTTAGCCCAAGCTCTCAATTACTTAAAAACGTCGGGAGTGATATTATAATGTGCACAAACGCAGGTGAAAAACTTGTAGAGTTTGCTGTAAATAAAATAGACGGTGCGTACACTAAATTTTTGGAGAATAGAGCAGTAAAAAACACAGAATATTGTGAAGGTGATTTTTGTGAAGTAAGAGCGACTGACACTGAAGTAAAAGTGGCTGACCCTAAGACGAAAGAAGAGACCGCTAAAAACACCCGGAGAGAGAATTGTTACAATGGAATAGCTTATAATCTCGCAAAATCACAACTATCTTCGATGACAAAAAACACACTCTCATGGGTAAATACTGGCTTCCAAGGAGACCCATTTTATATCCAAAATATGGACTCTTATAATGATAGTCTAGTGAGAGATTCTTTAATAAAAACCACGACACTAATTGGAGCATCTTTAGGGGAAAGATTATATCCTTATGGTATGGATGTAGCACGTAGTTTAGTAAATGACTATAAAAACACAAAGAATTTCGGTGATTCTATGGTATCGACTTTATCATTGTACTTACCACCAGGAGTAACAAATGATCAATACGCATCGGATTTCTCTTTAGGAGGCTGGGACGCGTGGTTGTCATTAACACAAAGAGAATCAAATAACCCTCTTGGTTTTAGTGTGGCAGTTTCTCAATATCAATCTGATCAAGAAAATAAAATAATAGCACAGAAAAAAGACACGCTAGACAGGAATGATGGGATGCTTGACCACACAGATTGTAAATGGTCAGAACAACCCGCAGATATACGACCAGACTCTACTCCAGAAGAGACGCAAAAAGCCCTAGATAAATGGAAAGAATCAAGAACTTGTTTAAAAGAAATAGTATTGACTCCAGGATTCGTAATAAAAGAGAAATTAGTCACAACAACAAACCTATCGGAGACACAGCTACTTTTAGCTGATAGTATCAACGAATCTCTAGCTTCTGTTTTTTCTAACATGATAGATAGAATGAGATCAAAAGGATTAAAAGGCTTGACAGACGTCGATTCAACAGATTTCTCAGATAGTTCTTTTGGTATAGGTTCAAATAGCTTCTCGTACGATAACGGAACATTTTATGGTAGCAAGAATCAAAGCTTTAGTGGTTTCAATGGAGCATTTGATATAACTCGCGACTTAGGGGACCTCAAAGGACCAAACGATGTTCTAATAAAAAGAGGTATCATATCTGATCAGATAGTTTATGTAAACGAGGTTAACAAAAAACCAAAAGGTTCTTTGGTTACTTTGCCAAAAATCACACCAGCAGTCGGAGAACTAGACTACTGTATACCAGGACCAAACCCTGCTTGGAGAGGCAGAGCTGAAGAAAACCTGAGTAAATACATTGGCTATCTTTATGGATTTGTTGTAAAAGTAGAAGATGCTAGAAAAAAAGCAGGATGGACGCCTGTCTGTAATTCGATCATTGACATACTAAATATGGGTGTATTTAAGTACAGTGTGCCAGGATTAATTACAAACACTGATACGTGTAAATCACCGATCAAAGAATACTTAAGCAATCCGAATCCAAATGAATATAACAATATATTCAAAAATAGCTCAATCTTTACTGCAAATAAAAACGAAGAATTTTACAAAGTTGTACTAACATATATTCAAGATGTTTTTGCTCAAAATCATGACACTGACGGTAAGATGAATTTCTTAGGGGTAGTAATACAATCACCTACTCTAAGAGATACATTAGAACTCCAACAGAAAAAGTGGGAGTACACATCAGAGAATCTTTATAGAGACTATGTTCAGGATATAAATAAAAAATACAGTCCTATGACTAATCCAAATGCGGGTACAGCCTATCTACAAATGGCTGCAAATGGACTGGATTTTACAAAAAACTTAGATGATTATTCCGAAAATACTACAGCGAAAATAGAAGAATACAAGACTCAAATATCTAAATCAAAAGCAAATCAAATAGAATTGTGTATAATTAAAAAAGAAGTAGATGAAATAGTAGAGATAGCCAACAAAAGGAGAAACGATCAGCGTGCCTCTCGTGGCGAGGCACTCGTTAGTTTGACTTGTAATTTACCACCAAATACAACATACACAGACCCTTGTGGTAATTTAAATATCAATATAACCAACGAAACAGGCAAGGCCGTCGTGTCACCATTGGCTCCACAGTGTAGTGATGGCATAGATAATGATGGGGATGGTTTTATGGATGATGACGATCAGGGTTGTTATGAAGATAAAGTGTACAATCCTAAAAAAACCACAGAGAAGAAAGAATTGAAACGTAGAGCTAATTCTGGAGAAATCATATCAACACCAACAAAAGATACAAAGATACCTAGATAATTAATATTTTATTATGGAACACAACAAACCAAAAACAAAAGCATTCATAGTTACATTCATAGCTGTTATCCTGCTATTGCTTTTAGGGTATTACTTTTATAATAAAAAAGATTCTCTGGTAACAACAACAAAAAACACAGAACCTACTTCTTTAAGTAAAATATTTAAATCCATATTTCCAACATCAAAACAAAAAGATACCGATGTTCTAAACCAAGAAAAAATAGAACAAAACAACAAAGGAAACAACAAAGGGGGGGAGTGTGGTGATGGCAAAGACAGCGACAACGATGGTCTCGTAGACGAAAAAGACCCTGGTTGTCATACTGACTACAATCCTAACAATCCTAACTCTTACAATAAAAATATTGACAATGAAAACCGTGATAGTCTGAGTAAACCAGAATGTAGTGATGGTATAGATAATGATGGAAATGGAATACTAGATATGGGAGAGCCTGGTTGTCACACTGATTATGATTCGAAGAATAAATACTCTTATAAAAGATACAAAAACGACGAAAGAAAAGACCTTAAAAGTCTACCTGAATGTTCCAACAATATAGATGACGATTTAGATGGTCTCCTTGATGCAAATGATCCATCTTGTTACGTGGACTTCAATGTTAAAAACCCAGCTTCTTATAATTCAGACATAAATGATGAGGATCGTGTTCCTGGTGTAATCAGACTTAGTCAATGTTCTGACAATCTAGATAATGATGGGGACAATTTAGTAGATACTAGGGATCCTGGTTGTCACACTGATTTTGATGCGAATAATCCACAAAGTTTTGATAAGAATATAGATAGAGAGAGTCGTAAAAAAACAGATCCTTTACTATCACAATGTTCTGACACCATCGATAATGATGGAGATAATTTAGTAGATACTAGGGATCCTGGTTGTCACACTGATTTCGATCCGAATAATCCGCAAACGTATGATAAAAATATAGACAGAGAGAGTCGTGCCCCTGGCATAATCACAGTAAATCAATGTGCTGATGGTATAGACAACGATAAGGATGGTGTCATAGATGCTTCTGATTCATCTTGTCACTTTGATTTCGACGCGAGTAATCCTCAAAGTTATGACAAGAATATAAACAATGAGGCGAGGAAGAAAACAGATTTACCAAAAGCTCAATGTGCTGATGGTATAGACAACGATAAAGATGGTTTTACAGATGCTTCTGATTCATCTTGTCACTTTGATTTCGATGCGAGTAATCCACAAACGTATGGTAAAAATATAAATGACGAGAGTAGAAAAGACAGAGAAATCATAAAAGCCCAGTGTGCTGATACAATAGATAACGATGGAGATAAACTTGTAGATGATAAAGACCCTGGTTGTCACAGTGATTTTAATGCGAGTAATCCTGCAAGTTATGACAAGAATATAAACAATGAAAGTAGGAAAGAATCTGATTTCCCTAAAACCCAATGCGCCGATGGTATAGACAATGACAAAGATGGTTTTATAGATACTTCTGATTCATCTTGTCACTTTGATTTCGATGCGAGGAACCCACAAACTTATGACAAGAATATAAACAATGAGGGTAGGAAAGAATACACTCCGAAACCATCTCAGTGTTTTGACAAGATCGACAACGATGGGGATAAACTAGTAGATGATAAAGACCCTGGTTGTCATACTGATTTTAATGCAAACAATCCGGCAAGTTATGTACCGACAGATACAAGCGAAAACGATGCGAAGCCACAGTGTGCTGATACAATAGATAACGATGGAGACAAACTAGTAGATGATAAAGACCCTGGTTGTCATAGTGATTTTAATGCAAGTAATCCTGCAAGTTATGTGCCGACAGATACAAGTGAAAATGATTCGAGGCCTCAATGTTCTGATACAATTGATAACGATGGAGATAAACTAGTAGATGATAAAGACCCTGGCTGTCATAGTGATTTCAATGCAAGTAATCCGGCAAGTTATGTGCCGACACTATCGAGAGAAGACAATACAAAAATACAACCACCTGAGTGTTCTGACAGCATAGACAATGATAAAGATGGCTTAATAGATACCAAAGATCCATCTTGTCACACAGACTATGATGCTAAAAATACAATCACATACAAATCGACGATAAACGATGAGAGTATAAAGAAAGTTATACTACCACAGTGTAGCGACAAAAAAGACAATGATAAAGATGGTTTAATAGACACCAAAGATCCATCTTGTCATACGGATTATGATGCAAATAACAAGAATTCTTACGACCCTAATTTCGATAATGAAAGTTTCAATTCTTGTCCAACAGACGAAGTCCTACCATTTACAAAAGAAGAGAGAGCTCGTTTAGATGTCCTAACTAGACAATTCTACCGCATGGCTCCAACCATAAAAAGTAAAGAAGATATTGAAAATGAAATAAATATTGCTATTGAATACAATGAGTTCCTAGATGAAATAAAAGTCTTGACCAATACTTGCTACGCTCAGGTAAATAGTCCGAGTTATTCTGGACCTAGAAACAGAAAATACAATCCTTACTTTACACTAAACGGATCGTACGGAACTGGAGCGTACTTACCAACAACAATCAGAACATCTTCTCCTTCTTGGGTTGTGAAAGTGCCGGCAGGTGAGAGTAGGCCTTGGGTTAGAGAATTGATCCCTTGGAATATAAATAACTTGATAACTGATGGTGTCCTCATCGAACGTATGCTAAATATCTGGTAAACAAAAAACTCTCTAAGTGAGAGTTTTTTGTTTGCAAAAAATTTGACTTAAGTCCTATTTTTTGCAATAATATATGTATATGTATACAAGAATTATCAAAAATACTATAAAAAACAACTTATTTAAGGGTAAAATCATTATTTTATATGGCCCGAGACAAGTTGGAAAAACAACATTAGTGAAAGAACTCCTTGAGGAGTACGATGAGGAAAAGCTCTATATCGCTTGCGATATACCTTCACGCCGAAGTTTAATTTCTACACCTGAGCCAGCATTGCTGAAACAGAATTTTGGTAATGCAAAGTTAATAGTTATAGACGAAGCACAATTAATAGAAAATATAGGTGTCATATTGAAAGTATTTATTGATACTTACCCAGATGTACAAATAATAGCTACTGGATCGAGTTCTTTTGATTTGGCAAATAAAGTTCGCGAACCACTTACTGGGCGAGCACTTGAATACATGCTCTACCCCCTATCTTATGAAGAAATAGTAAAAAAAGATAGTTTTGCAAAACAAGACCAAGAATCATTTCGAATGCAATTTGGCTGGTACCCTGGTATACCACAAAATACAAAAGAGGCATCGGAACAACTAGAGATACTTCAAAACAATACTTTATATAAAGACATATACACAATAGAACAAATAAAAAAACCAAAAGTATTGCAAGATTTAGTAATCCAACTCGCATACAGAATAGGAACCGTTATTAGTGTCAAAAGTCTGGCCGATGAAATAAAAACAACAAGTAAAACAATTGAAAGATATATCGATATTTTAGAAAAAATGTTCGTTGTAGTCAGACTTTATGCCTATTCGCGTAACCCAGCCAATGAAAGAAAAAAAGGTTATAAATTATACTTTGTAGATATAGGTATGCGAAATAGCATAATAAAAGACCACAAACAACTTGAATTGAGAAATGATATCGGGGCTCTTTTTGAGAATTATTTCATAATTGAAAGAATCAAGTACTTGTCGAACAATAGAATCTATGTAAATAAATATTTCTGGCAAAACTATAGACAACAAGAAGTAGACTATATAGAAGAAAAAGATGGCCTTCTAACAGCTTTTGAGTGTAAATACAAAGAAAGAAGTTCTTTGTCTCTTAAACTATTTACAAATGAATACAGAGATTCTAAGCCTTTAATAATAACGAAGGAAAATTATACGGAATATCTAATCTAAAAAACATCCTCGTCGAGCGTATGCTAAATATCTGGTAAACAAAAAACTCTCTAAATGAGAGTTTTTTGCTAGCACTTTATTGTAAAAATTTGCTATACTGTAGTTATAAAAATAGGATGAAAAAAATAACGCCTTACATATTTTTGTTTATCATTTTCGTAAATTTATTTGCGCCTTTTACGTCTGACTTTAGAAATAAAAAAATAGTGAAGTTAAGTAGTGTAGAGGCAGCTCCAACTGACCCATGGTGGTATCTAGCAATAATCGATAAAAAAAGTGTATGGAAAAAAACAACTGCTTCAACCAATGAAGAATGTAGAAAATTTGCAGAAACACAAGCAGATGCTTCTCGTACACTTCGTGCAGCTACTGATTTTCTTCCTGCTGGCTACGTTTATCCTGATTGCATCCAAAGAATAGAAAAAGAAATAGAAGATCTAACGAAAAATACTACAAAAAAGTTTTATTATTCCATAAGTAATACGGGTTATAGTGACGGATTTGATAGTGAAGACCTTTGCAAAGAGGCACTAGCGGCTGCTATTAAGGCAAAAACAGCACCAGAAACTACTCAACTTGGTATTGTTACTAATAAGTGTGAAGAAAAAAGAATTAGCGATGTTGCTTGGGCAAATCAAAAAATATCTGACAACGACGAAAATCCCACAGGAATGCCCGCATGTAGCATAACAAGCACATGGATAACAGGAGCAGGATCTTTTACTGGTTGTCTAGCTCAAGCTATATATTATATTCTTTTTGTACCTGTGTCTTGGGTTTTTGCATTATCGGGACAATTCTTCGACAAAGTATTTGAATACTCTCTAGATAACGCTTCTTATGATGTAGCATTTGTAACAAATGGCTGGGGTGTCGTCCGTGACTTCTGTAATATGTTTTTCATATTTGTTTTACTTTATATAGCGATCGCAACAATCCTCGATCTGAATCACTTCAAAACAAAAGAAATGATAATAAATGTAATCATCATTGGTGTTCTCATCAACTTTAGTATGCTAGCTACTCATGTGATGATAGATGCTTCAAATATACTAGCTAGAGTCTTCTATAATAGTGATACAATAAAGATTACCAGCAAAACGAGCAATCTAATGTTTGACGACAGTAAAGACGGAACCATACCATTATCAATGGCGCTGGTAAACAAATTCGATCCACAAGCTCTAGTTTTACAAGGACACAAACACATGGATACAAATTCTTACAAAACAACAGGTGGAACCAATACTGAGGTAGCAGTCCCAGACGAAAACAGTGAAATTGGAACTGGGACATTTATCATAATAACTTTGATGTCTACTATTATGTCTGTTTTTGGGATAATTATGTTTATGTCGGTTGGACTTATCTTTGTGGCCAGAGTTATAGCGCTGTGGTTCGCTATTATCTTCTCTCCTTTAGCATTTTTTAGTTATATGGTCCCGCAATTATCTGGTATGAAAATGTTTGGCTGGAAAAACTGGTGGCCAGAAACATTAAAGCTATGCTTCTTGGCACCGATTTTTATGTTCTTTTTGTATTTAATCATAGCCTTTTTAGACCAAGCAATGAGTTTAGGTGACTTGGACAGTGCAAAGGGAATGAGATGGTGGATACTGATCACTGTTCCTTTTATTTTCATCATAATGCTTATGTCTAAAGCTAAAGAAATAGCTAAAGAGTACTCAGGGTCACTAGGACAATCGATTACAAATGGACTCGCTGCTGCGGGTGGATTGGCGTTGGGAGGGGGAGCTGCGATGATTGCACTAGGGGGAAGAAACATAATTGGTAGAGGAACAGCTGCTTTGTCTAGAAATGCAACTGAAAAAGACAAAAAGATAGATAATGCTGCAAAATTAGAACACAATGAATCTTTATCCACATGGGAACTTAAAGATAAAAATCACAAAGATGATATGTCTAATTGGAGCGCTAGAAAAGCTAAAGCTGATTCAAAAGCAGGAACAAGTAGTTATATTGAATTTACAGAAGCAATGCCTGAAGCAACTCATGGAGAAAAACCTGGTGAATTTAAAGCACCAGAAAAACCTTTCAGTGTTGGTCGTTGGTTAAATAACAAAAAGAAAGATGTTGCTCACACAATTCATGAGCAAAGAGAATTTGATGCACTTAAAAAAGAAGCTCATATACCGGATAATCTTGCTGATTGGCAAATTGATGGTGAGCAAGAAGGAACACTTGAAAAAATATATGGAAAGAAAAAGAAGGCTGAATTTGAAGCAGACATCAGAAAAAATGGTGCTGGTGATTTAAGTAACCAAGCTGTCTATGAAAGAGACGCTAGAGCAAAAAAAATAGGTACCAGAACTCTTGACTCAGCAGAATTGAAAAAAATAGATGATGAAATAAAAGTTGAATTTAATGTTAAGGTTCAAAAAGCTTTAGATGATAAACTAGGAATAGAATATAGTAAATTACGAGCAGGAGCAGCGCATGGTCCTGGTGTAATAAACAGCATGATTGCAGGATCCAATTCTCATAGTTATGATGCAAGAAACATTAGTCAAATGAGTCCAAACAAAAATGACGCTTGGTATTCAAAAAGTTCATTGGCTCTTACTGCTGGAATTGCTCTTGCAATTAGACAAGGTTTTAAGAGTAGTGGTGTTAATAATCAAGGAAAAGGTGGTGGTGACTTTACAAAAGATATAGGAAACATTATTACTGATGCATTAAAAAACGTAAAAATTGAAGTTCCAAAAGCTCCGAGTGGAGGAGGGGATAGTCATGGGGGTGGGGATCATGGTCACCATTAACCAGCTTAGAAACTACGGTCATAAAGATACAATGACCTGTTTCTAACGGGTTTAGGTGGCTAAGTTAAATATATGTTTTATTACACTTATGTTTTAAAAAGTAATAAAGATGGTAAACATTACACTGGTTATACAAATGATTTAAAAAGAAGGATGTTAGAACATAACAGTGGTTTGTCTATATATACCAAGTATAGAGGTCCTTTTGTTATAATATACTATGAAGCATGTTTATCTGAAGAAAAAGCAAAACAAAGAGAAGTGTATTTGAAATCTGGAATGGGGAAAAGATATTTAAAAAACCGTCTTGGTGATTCTTATTTATAAATAAAAAATGATACAATATAACTATGCAAAATAACTACGCATTTATAGATGGACAAAATTTATATTTAGGAACTAAACAAGAAAACTGGGAAATAAATTTCCATAAATTTTTTATATACCTAAAAGAAAATTACAAAATAAAACAAGCTTATTATTTCCTAGGTTATATTCAAGAAAAAAACAATGATTTATATAAAGAGATACAAGAAGCAGGGTTTGTAATTCTATTTAAAGATCATAACTCTTATGCTATAACGAAAAAGAAAGGAAATGTAGATACAGATATTGTTTTTGAAATAATGAAAAATATTGTGGATAATGATGAGATGGAAAATGTTATTATTGTTTCTGGTGATGGAGATTATAAAAAAGTTGTAGATTATTTAATAAAAAAGAATAAATTTAAAAAGATATTATTCCCAAACAAAAAATTTGCCTCCTCTTTGTATAAAAAACTAGGTTCTGAATTCTTTGATTACCTAGAAAATATAAAGACTTATATAGATAGAAATGAAAAAGGCTCCTAGGGCACTAACACCTTTCGGATCCTTCTTCGTATTGATATAAAAATCATATCATATTTTAACAAAAAAAGTCAAATATCTGTTATAATATATTTACAAATGGATACAGAACAATTAAAAGACAGTATAAGTTTATTTTATGGGAGACTGCCAGCTGATGCGCAGGTTTATTTTGCAGGACAAAGTTGGCTAAAAACAATTGAAAAAATAAATACGGAGTTTAACCTAAATGAAGACCAAATTAAAACCCTCTCGACTGAAACAACTCTAGTTCTGCTCGGTATAATTAGTGTAAGTGAATTCGAATCTGCGATTCGCAATGAGATGAATTTACCAACTAGTTTAAGTGAACAAATAGTTTCTATTATAAGCAGAAACATAATCTCACCTATAAGAAATCAACTAGTTGGCGCTCATGAATCAAATCTGAACTTTGAACCGAGTATACAACCTGAAGATAGTCAAAGACTAGATCCACAATTTTCTGCACTACCGATAGAAGTCCAAGAATCAATTGCTCTTTCTGATTATCAGAAAAAAATATATGCTCTAGGTCAAAAATACAAACTAGCTATCAATCTACTCAGTGGCTTAGAGAGAGTCACTGTTAGTTTAATAAAAGGTGAAATAAGTCCAGATGATTACGAGCAGTCCGTAGAAAAAGAAACCAATTTACCAGATGATAAAATAAAGGAACTAATCGACGATGTTAACAATGATATAATGAAAAACATCCGCATGAGCGTCATCACCAAGCTAGAGGAAGTCGATGTCGTAGATACAAATGACGAAGTCCCACTACCTCCATATGTAAAAAAAGAAGAAGTTATTTCAAGTTCGAACACAAAAGAAGTTCCAGAAAAAGAGATCTATCACGGTCATGAAATATATGCTGAATCAGGAATTGAAATCATAGATGAAAATAAAGAAAAAAACATCCTAGATTCTATAAAAAAAGATACCAGTATCCTAAAATCAAGTATAGATATGGGAAACAGGAAATTGGTTAAAAAAGACGAGGTTGTAATAAAAGCAAATGACCCTAGTGTAGAGATAAAAAACAAAGAAGATTCTTGGAAATACTTTGATCCAACTGATAATGTTATAAACAAAAAGTTAGGAGGGTCGACTGCATCTACAAACAGTATTTCTGACAGTAATTTAACTAAAACAAACATAGGGGCTCCTGTTGTTCACGATCCTTATAAAGAAGAATTATAATATGAACTTTAAAGTACCACAATTTATTGATGTAGAGGACAAGCTTTTTGGGCCTTTTACTTTCTCTGAATTCGCTTATCTAGCTGGGGGAGCTGGTTTAATATTTGTTTTATACAAAGTATTGCCATTTTTTGTAGCTATCCTACTTATCATACCAACTGGTGTCCTTGTTGGGCTTCTGGTTTTCTATAAAATAAACAACAAATCATTTATTTTCTATTTACAAGCGGGACTTACTTATTATATGAGTAGTAAATTATACATTTGGAAACAGAGACTAGCCACAAGTGATGATGAAGTAAAAGTAGACGCTCCTCCAGTATACAGAAAAGGTCTAGAGCCTAGGATGACATCAAACAAGCTCCGTGATTTGTCTTGGAGTCTGGATATACAATCCAAACAAAAATAATTTTTAAAAAATATGCTATAATTTATTTATGGCTATAAATGCAAAAGCAGCACAAGATTTCGTACCAATCAAAGAAGTTCGCGATGGTGTCATCGTCCTAAAAGAGGGTGGTATGCGTGCTGTTTTGATTTGCTCTTCTATAAACTTATCGCTCAAATCAAGCGATGAACAGATCGCTATCATTAACTCTTTTCAATCATTCCTAAATAGTTTAGATTTCTCGACACAAATCGTTATGCAATCACGCAGACTAGACATTCGTCCATACCTCTTAACCTTAGAAAATAGACAAAAAGAACAAACCGAACCTCTTTTAAAAATACAAACAAAAGAATACATTGAATTCATCAGATCTTTTACTGAAGAAGTAAATATAATGACCAAAACATTTTTTGTTGTTGTACCTTTTAATGGAACAATGCTCGGTAATAAAATTAGTGGCAACGAGGGTGTTCTCGAAAGTTTATTATCTAGCAAGAAAAATAGCAATCAAGAAACAAACAAAATGGGAAGTGACCTAGCAGCTTTTGAAGAAAACAGAAGTCAGTTGGATCAAAGAATTGGTGTTATAATTGGTGGATTGGGCCGTTTGGGTGTCAAATCAAGTCAGTTAAACACAGAAGAAGTTGTCGAACTTTTCTATAAAACATTTAACCCTGGCGACATCAGTCAAGGAATAAAATTACAATAAGATGGGTCACGTTAGAATACACGATCACATTTTAATCAAAAAATAGAAATATGAAAAATCACAAGAAAAATATTAATAATATAACCAAGCAAAATCACAAACTGATCGTGATCTGCTTCTAACGAGATGGGTATTTTTTCATCATTATTTGGAGGTAAAAAAGAAGAAAATACAAAAATGAATCCTATCATGCCTGTTTTACCGCAAGAGATCTACAAAGCGGCCAAGCTTGAACTCCAGGATATCATCGCTCCTTCAGCATTGCAGATAACCCCAAAGTCCCTGAACCTCGGGGATAAAATCGCTAGAACCTTCTTTGTTATTTCTTATCCACGATATTTGTCAGATAATTGGTTTTCGCCGATTATAAATCTCGACAAAGTTTTTGATGTTTCTATTATGATTCATCCTATCGAAACAGCGGAAATACTAAAAAGCTTTCAAAAGAAAGTAGCTGAAGTTCAAAGTCAAATATCGGTTAGAACAGAGAAAGGATTAGTGCGTGACCCGATTCTCGACACAGCTTATAATGACCTAGAAAATTTACGTGATAATCTAATACAAGCCCAAGAAAAAATGTTTAATGTTGGTTTATATATAACAGTTTATGCAGAAAACGAAAACGACTTGTTTAAAATAGAAACAGAAATAAAATCTCTACTTGAATCAAAGTTAATCTACTTGAAACCAGCTCTTTTCCAACAGAACGAAGGTTTCAAAAGTGTGATACCACTCGGTACAGATATCCTTGGTATCCATCAAAAATTAAATACTGAGCCACTCTCAAGCATCTTTCCTTTTGTATCTTTTGACTTAACATCAAGTAATGGAATCCTCTATGGGGTTAACCGACATAATTCCAGTCTCATAATATTTGACCGCTTCTCATTTCCAAACTACAACTCCATCATATTTGCTACATCCGGTGCTGGTAAGTCTTATGCGACAAAACTTGAAATCATAAGAACTCTTATGTTCGACACTGAAGTTATAGTGATAGACCCAGAAAAAGAATACGAATACTTGACTGAAGCTGTTGGTGGGAGGTTTTTTAACATTTCATTGTCTTCTGACCATCATATAAATCCTTTTGATTTACCTATACCTGGTGCGGATGAAACAGGAACAGATGTTCTACGCGCAAATACTATCAACCTAGTGGGTCTTTTCCGTATTATGTTGGGAGGACTCACCCCAGAAGAAGATTCTCTTGTTGATCGTGCTATTACTGAAACATACGCGCTAAAAGACATAACAGCAGAATCGAATTTTGCAAACATCGAACCACCATTACTCTCAGACTTTGAAATGGTACTCGCTGGTATGGAGGGGAGTGAGTCGGTGTTGTCGAGACTCGCGAAATATACTCATGGATCTTGGTCTTCGTTTTTAAACAGACCATCAAATGTAGATATAAACAGGAAATTCGTAGTTTTTTCTGTTCGAGATATGGAAGATGAATTGAAACCAGTTGCGATGTATATCGTTACTCACTATATTTGGAATTCAATACGTAAAAATATAAAAAAGAGACTATTGGTTGTCGATGAAGCTTGGTGGATGATGAAATCAGACGACACAGCGTCTTTCCTGTATTCTATCGCTAAGCGTGGACGTAAATACTATCTTGGGCTTGCAACTATAACTCAAGATGTAGGCGACTTTATGAAGAGTCCTTATGGTGTGCCGATTATAACTAACTCATCTATTCAGTTGCTTCTGAAACAGTCTCCATCAACAATGGACGTACTCCAAAAAACTTTTAACTTAACTGATGAAGAAAAATATTTGTTATTAGAAGCAAATACTGGAGAGGGTATATTCTTTACAGGACTAAAACACGTCGCAGTAAAAATAATAGCTTCATACACAGAAGACCAGATTATAACTTCTGATCCATCTCAAATACTATCTATTAGAAAATCAAAAGATGAACAAATATCTAAAAACTAGAATTTTTAGATATTAAAAAGCATGAAAAACCAATTTCCAAAAAAATACACATTAGTGATACTAAGTCTTTTGTTTTTGTTTTCTTTTGTAAAAGTAAGCGCTGCTCCTGTCTCAATAACAGGGAAAACAGACGAACCACCTAAATCTATCGCTTACAAACTATTAGCACCAATAGGGGATATAAAGTGTGTAGATCCTAGTGGACAAAATAAGGATTGTATAAAAGGTACTTTGCAAGATTATTTCAATACAATAGTTAGGTTAGCTATCGCTTTAGCTGGTGTATTAGCTATCA
>JAYTNB010000051.1:0-3340 GCA_043748495.1 bacterium
AAACAGGAACAGCTCAGGTTGCAATAGAAGGCGGTGGAGGTTATTATACAGATCGGCATACTCACTCTTTCTTTGGTTATTTCCCAGCCTATAATCCGAAATTCCTAGTCTTTATGTATCTAAAAAACCCAAAAGGTGTGAAATATGCTTCACAGACACTGATTCCTCCTTTTGTAAATCTAACCAACTTTTTATTAAATTATTACAATGTACCACCAGATCGTTAATATGAAAAAAATTCTAAAGAAAATAGTAACAAATATAATAACATGGCAAGCGCAAATGGTTTTAAAGAAATACAAACCAAAGATTGTCGCCATAACTGGCTCCGTAGGCAAGACTTCCACCAAGGACGCAGTTTTTACTGTTTTATCAGAATTTAAAAAAGTTCGTAAAAGTGAAAAAAGTTTCAATAGCGAGATAGGTATTCCACTGACCATACTCGGTCTCCCTAACGGTTGGAACAATTTTTTTCTTTGGCTCGAAAATATAATTTTTGGCTTCTGGCTTTTAGTTTGGAAAACTAAATACCCAGAATATTTAATTTTAGAAGTTGGTGCCGGGAAACCAAATGATATTAAAAATGTTTCAAAGTGGTTACACGCCGATATCGTCATCATCACATGTTTCCCAGACAAACCAGTGCATGTCGAGTTCTTTCGTGACGCCGATCAGATAATAGAAGAAAAGAGTGCTCTAGCTTTCGGTATGAAAAAAGACGGTTTATTGATTCTAAATCACGATGATGAAAAGGTCTATGCTCTACACGAAAAAGCCAACAGACGCGCTGTGTCTTATGGTTTCAACGAAAATGCAACTTACAAAGCAAGTTATGCAAACTATAATTATAAAAATAAAGGGGACACAGATATCCCAATCGGTATTAGCTTCAAGTTAGAATACAATGGCAATGTTTTCCCAGTCAATTTAGATAACATGATAGGTATGCATTATGTAGGGCAGGCTTTAGCGACGCTTGCTTGTGTCCAAGAGATTGGTTGTCCTATGCTAGAATCGATAAATGCTATTTCCAAATACGTTACCCCAAAAGGCAGACTTTGTTTGATACCAGGTCGTGATGATACGACTCTCATAGACGACACTTATAATTCTTCACCTATCGCTATGAGTGCAGCTCTAGAAGTTCTAAAAAATATTAAAGCCAAGAGGAAAATTGCTATTTTAGGTGACATGTTAGAGCTAGGGAAACTAACAGAAGAAAGTCACAAAGAAACAGGCTATGAAGCAAGTACCATCGCCGATATCATCATCACGGTTGGTTTGCGTGCAAAAAACATAAGAGTGGGTGCAATAGAAAAAGGTTTTAAAGAAAAAAATATCTATAGCTTTAACAATACAGACGATACAAATGTTTTTCTGGAGAGTTTTATTAAAAAAGGGGACGTTATACTTCTAAAAGGCTCACAGGGCACACGTCTCGAAAAAGTCGTTATCAAACTGATGTCCGACCCAACCCAAGCCTCCAAGCTCTTATGTCGTCAGGATAAAGAGTGGATGAATAGGTAAAAAACGTAAATATTCTCTGTTTTAGTTACAGATTTACGTTTTTATTGACAAAAAAAGTAAATTTACTATAATAAGAGTATATATTTATGAATAAATTAAACAAAAAGGCCCAAAATTTAATAGATTTAAAGAAAAAATATGATTTACTTAGAAAAGGTAAGGAATCGCTTTTGGATGTACTTACCCAAGTAGAGCTTGCAGAATCGGTCTATAACTCCAATGCTATTGAAAATTCTACTTTAACTTTGCCGGATACCGAAAAGATACTTCTGGACTTGGAAGTTTCAAAAGACTATACATTGCGCGAAGTATTTGAAGCTAAAAATTTAGCCCGTGTTTATGAATACATAAAAAATAAAAAAGATTCGATTGTTTTAAATCAAACAAGCATATTATTTATCCATAATTTATTGATTGCTGGTATAGATGACTCGATTGCTGGTAGATTTAGAGCTGAAGGTGAATATGTTAGAGTCGGAAAACATATCGCTCCAGCACCAGAACATATTTTGCGTATGATAGAAGTACTAATGCATGAATACAAAACAAATCATGATATAAATATTTTTACAAAAATCGCTCATTTCCATCTACAATTCGAAACAATCCATCCATTTTGTGACGGTAACGGACGCATAGGAAGAGTTCTTATAAATTTACAACTTCAAGAATTTGGTTACCCAAATATTATTATTCGTGATAAAGAAAAACATACTTATTATAAAACTTTTTCAAAATTTAGAGACGACAAGTCGACAAAAGGAATGGAACAAGTTGTCTATCTAGCATTGTCTGAAAGTTTGCATAAAAGAATCACTTATTTGGAAGGTAAAGAAATAATAACCCTTGCCGAGTATTCAAAAAAACATTCTCTATCCCTTGTGGGTCTTATTAACTATGGTAGAAGACAAACCATACCGGCTTTTAGAGAAAAGGGTGTGTGGAAAATAGCAAAGGATTATAAAATAGAAAACACACTATAAGATAACTTTATTTTTAAATTTCCTTAAATAAATTATTTCAGTTATTATAATAATTTTTGTTAATAAGACTGCTGCAGGGTATAGCCATGTGATTAAAGAATAGTTTCTCATAGACATTATTGATAATGAGTGCTTAACAAAATCAACCCACATAGATTTCAAAGATTCGCTTTTAGGATTAGACCAAGTCTTACGCATTGTAGGGAAAAATCCTATTACATCAATCAAAGATGCAAGTATAACTGACCATAAAATACTATCAACTAAAAGCCACGGCAAGATAGAAACTAATGCTAAAAATAAACATATTTTATCAAAATTAGTAATATCTTTAGTCCCATAATTACCTTTTAATGAAAGGAAGAGTATGAAAGTAGTAAGAAATGCAGAAGCTCCTGTTGCCCAAGCCCCAGGTCCTCCTCCTGATACAAATTGTCCACCAAAAGCTATCCATGTAACTATACTCCAAATAAGCCAAGTATAAACGTGAGGTTTTGTATTACCCTTGAATATATCTTGGATATAAATAGCAGAGCTTATGAAAGCTAAAATTACTGCGATTGCTCCGAGGATTATTTTTAAGTCCATAAAAATAGTATAGCATTATTGTGGTCTATCAAGAATATAAGAATACCTTGTAAAAAAAATACTTTTCTGGTATTTTTAACCCATGGCCCTATCGTCTAACGGTTAGGACGTATCCTTCTCAAGGATAAAATCCGGGTTCGATTCCCGGTAGGGTCACAAACTGAAACTTCGCGTTCGGAAAGGAAAAAATCCGCGCGCGCCGAAGGCGCGTGATATGACGAAAGAATGGAATCCGTCTTTTG
>JAYTNB010000052.1:0-12260 GCA_043748495.1 bacterium
GACAATAGTCGCTTATAATGCTCCAGCTTTTTTGAAGAAATTTGCCAACACTTTTCCGATGTATTTATTTAGATTTTTCGGTTTATTTGGTAAATTGGAATTCTCTAACGATATAAATCGTGCAAAGACTTTCCGTTCTAAAGTTATATGGGAAGAGGCAAATAGGAGAGGGATCAAAATGCAACAAGTTATTTTATTTAACAAACCTCTGGATTATTATCGAACTGTTGTTAATAATAGAAATTTCTATTTCGAAAGTATCCCTATACCATACAAGTATCTAGACATGAAGAAAAACTGGGATGACAAACTGGTCCTAAAAAAAGAATTATCGAAATACGGTATCCCTGTTCCCGAAAGTAAATTAATCTCTATTTTTAATTTCTATCAGACTGAAAGTGTTTTTAATTCACTGAGTAAACCCATTATCGTTAAACCTAAAAATGGTTCGCGGGGGCGTCACACTATCACAAATATAAATACAATAGATAACTTCAAAAAGTCACTTGCTATTGTTAATCAGATATCGTCTTTTGTTTCTGTCGAGGAGCATTTAGAAGGGCCGATTTGTCGTGCGACGGTTGTGGGTGGTAAACTAATGGGTTTCTATATGGCAGTTCCACCAGAAGTGATCGGTGATGGAAAGAAAACTGTAAAGGAGTTGATAGAAGAAAAAAATAAAAATAAAAAAGAAAGAATAGAAGATATAGTTATAAATGTAGAGCTGGAAAATCATATCAATCAGTCTGGATTAAATGTCGATAGTATCTTAGAAAAAGACGTCAGTTTACGTTTGTATCATCGTGGTGGACGACTGTTCGGTGGGTATACAGAAGAGATGCTCGATTATCTGCATCCTAGTTTTATTCCTATCATAGAAAAGGCCGCACAAGTTACAGGTTTGGCTGTTGCAGGATTTGACTGCATTATTCCAGATCCAAAGAAGGACAGCTCTGTGCAAAAGTGGGGGATCATAGAAGTAAATACACTACCATTCATCGATTTACATTATTATGCTTGGATTGGGAAACCACGAAATATAGCAGGAGCTATATGGGATATGTGGAAGGAATAAAAATATTAAATAAATTCTTATGGTAGGGCTTTTGAGTCCCGAACAGAATAATTTATTTAATATTAATCGCGTATTTCAATGTGCAATTGTTATACCGATAACTTTTCTCGCACCAGCTTTTTCTAAAAGTTTCTTTATCTCATTTATCGTTCCACCTGTCGTTGTTACATCGTCTATGACGATGATGTTTCTGTTTTTAACAATACTCGGATTTATTATTTTATAGACACCACGAGCATTATTTAATCTATTCCTTTTATTTTTTATATGGGCCTGAGGTATGGTGTCTCTTGTTTTGACAACAGTATCTTTTTGTAATTCTAAAACATCTGTATTTGCCTGATTACAAAAACCATTTGCTATTACTTGAGCCTGATTGTACCCTCTGTCTTTTTGTCGTTTTTTCGAAAGTGGTACCGGTATGACTAGCACGCTCTGCCCTAGATTAAAAAGCCTCAATTCATTTATTTCCTCTATATAGTTTCTATACAGTATTTGACCAAAGAATATTCCAAGGTCTTTTTTATTGTAATACTTTAGATTCCAGATTATTTTCTTCATTAACTTGTCTTTATAAGAATAAGACGAGTATATATAATTATGGTTTGTTATTTCATTTAAAGTTATATCATCTAGGCATTTTTCGCACACTATTTCGTTTTGTTTTCTGCAGGATAGACAATGAATAGGGAATATTGTATCGAGGATATAATCGATAGCCATCTGTAGCCCACTAAACTTTTGTAGCATATCTTTATTTTATCATAATTATGATATACTATAAATGTATAATATGGATACATCACTTAAAAAAATTATCTCTTCCGGATTATCTTCTTTATCGAATATTTTTTCTTCTGAAAAGTCTTCTGATAGTGTATTAGGAATAGACATAGGATCTTCTGCTATCAAAATAGTTCAACTAAAGAAAAAAGGAGGCAAGGCTATTCTCGAAACTTACGGGGCTATATCCCTTGGTCCGTATGCTAAAACTGATATCGGTCAACTAACTAATCTAAAGACTGAAGATATCGTTCTGGCATTGTTAGATGTCATGAAAGAGTCTAATACAACAACTATGTTTGGTATCATCGCGATACCTTCTTCTGCGAGTTTAATTCTAAATATAGTTTTACCAGCAAATGTAACAGAAGAACAATTACCAAATATCGTTCCAATCGAAGCTCGTAAATACATACCAGTTCCGATAAGTGAAGTTTCTCTGGACTGGTTCATGATACCACCACAAGCCGAAACTTATGAAGATATAAATATCAATCCAACAAAAGTTTTAGCTAGTAAAGTCGAGGTTCTAGTTGTTGCTATTCAAAATGAGGTATTGTTGAGATACGAAGATATTATTAAGAAAACAAATATAAAATCAAACACATTTGAACTCGAGATTTTTTCTGATATAAGAGCATCTTTTAATCATGACTTGTCACCTGTATTGTTGATAGATTTCGGAGCATCAAAAACAAAAATATCTATAGTTGAGTCTGGAGTAGTGCGTGTCTATCACGTCGTTAATCGTGGCGGAGCTGATATTACTCACAATGTTTCTGTTGCATTAAATATTGATTTCAGTGAAGCAGAAAAACTAAAAAGACAAGTTGGTCTAGATCATACTTTGAATCCACAAGTAGCAGATGTGATTCGTTTATCCACAGATTATATATTTTCTGATATTTCTAGTGTTGTGCTTGTTTATGAAAAAAAGTATAATAAAACTATAAGTAAAATTATCATTACTGGAGGTGGTTCACTAATGAAGGGTATATTATCTTATGCGACAGCGGCTTTTCATACCGAAGTTATTTACAGTGATCCGTTTGAAAAAGTAGAAGCTCCTGCCTTCTTGGAACCTGTTTTAAAAGTTAGTGGACCAGAGTTCTCGGTTGCAGTTGGTCTTGCGTTGCGACAATTATCTTAAAATTATGGAAAATTCATTTCAAACATCTTTTATACCAAAGAAACCACTAAACACAAATGATCGTGTTGTAACTGAAAAAGCACCAGTTAATTTCTTTACTGTTTTATCTTTTATCATACTTCTGATAACGGTCCTTGCTTTTGGAGGATTGTTTTTTTATAAAAAATATGTGGAGAAACAAATAAAGACTACCACTGCTTCTTTGGCATCGGTGCGTAGTAATTTCGACAAAGATGCTATCGCTAACTTGGAAGTTTTCGACAAGAGAATAAATGCAGCAGGGAAGATACTCGATGGTCATATCGTTTTTTCACCGATGTTTGACTTGATTGGAAGTATCACTATCCCATCTATCCAGTACACAAAGTTCACTCAACAATCAACCGAAAACAAAATCTTTTCAGTCAAGATGTCTGGTTTGGCTTTAAATTATAAATCCATTGCTATTCAGTCTGATATCTTTAATACAGAAAAGGGTAGATATTTTAAAAATGTTGTTTTCTCGAATCTAGCAAAAGAAAAAGACGGCCGTGTTAAATTTGATGTTGAATTTATCGTCGATCCTTCTTTGTTGTCATATAAAACAAATCTGCAAAAAGAAAAGAACTACTATAATAAAAAAGATTTTCAAATTAATAATAATTTAGATGCAAATAGTCAGATTAATCCAAATGGAGCAGTCACTCCAGCAACTACTCCAGTTACAAATACACCTAATCTACCAGGAGGGATAAATAACCCTAATCAATAATATGAAATACTTATACACAATAATATTTTTAATTTTAAGTGGAACTCTCTTCTTTCTCGGAATAGATCCTTTTCGTAAGGATGTAAAAGATTTGAAAAGTGAGTTAGTCATGCATAACCAAGCCCTCGATAGTTCAAAGGCTTTACAGAAAAATCAAGACGATTTAATTGCAAAATTTAATAATATCAAAAGTGAAGACAAAACGAGGTTGGAAAACTTTCTTCCAGATACGGTCAATAATATCAGATTCATTTTAGAAGTAGAACAGTTAGCCACTTCTCGTGGAATGCCTATCAGTAATATAAAATTTGAAAACAATTTAGAAAAGAAAAATGTTACAAAAGAAACTGGACCGAATATGAATGACCAAAAACAAACTTTCGGTTCAAATGTAGTTTACGGTACATTCCCGATAGAGTTTACGGTTGAGGGAACTTATGATTCATTTCTTCTTTTCTTAAAAGACATAGAACTTAACTTGAGAATGCTTGATATAAAATCAATAAACTTTGATTCGACTCCCAAAAATTCGTCTGAAAAAAACTCAACTGGACCGGTCACCCTGAGTTTTACATTAAAAGTTGAAACGTATTGGCTTAAATAATTATGAATAAAAGTAAACATTTTCTTATAGTTCTGTTAGTAATAGGTTGTATTTATGGTGCATATGTTTATATCTCAAAAAGCACTCAATCAGAAGCTTCAGAAGATAACGGCTCACTTGTCTCATCTAAACCTCTTGTAGGTTCTAATTCTCAAGATAAACTCAGTGGTGATACTTTGTTTTTGTCGACTCTAGTAAAAATTAAAAATATAAAGCTCGATACTAATTTTTTTAGCAACGAATTATTTATTATCCTAACAGACAATGCAGTCCAACTTGAAACTGTTGAACCAGGGAGACAGAACCCTTTCTCTGAAATAACAACAGATTCTACATCTAACAGTACTATACTAGGTCAAGATATCACAAATCAATTACCAAGTACTAAAAATCCTAAATCAGATACTTCTACAGAGTCTAAGGTCGAAACAACTGATGCTACAAAAATAACTACAAACAGAGCTATCTTAAACGCTAACGTTTTAACAAGTGATGTTGTGTCTAGTTCTTATTTTGAATTTGGGTCAAGTGAATTACTAGAAAGTAAAACTCCAAAAGTTCTAAAAACACAACTAGGTACATTTGCTACAAGTATAATAGGCTTGAAAAGTCAGAAAACTTACTATTTCAGAGCCGTTTCTGTTATAGGTAATGTGCCGTATTATGGAGAGGTTTTGTCTTTCACTACTAATTAGTTATGACGATTCTAGATGAATTAATCAAAAAAAATATCATTACTTCAGAAAAAGCTTCTGAGGTAAATAAATTAGCAAATGAAAAATACGGAGGCAATATAGACCAAGCTCTAGTTTATTCAAATGTTGATGAATCAGTTATTTTAGAAATTAAAAGTAAGATTTTTGGCATACCTTTTCGCGATGTTGATACTAGTACGATTCCTCTTTCTACATTACAATTAATACCAGTTGAAACATCTAAGATATATAATTTGGTGATTATAGGTGGTGATGACTCTGTGATCGAAGTTGGTATTTTAAATCCTGAAGATACTCAGTCCTTAGATGTTGTAACTTTTATTGCTAATAAATTAAATAAAGCTTACAAAATATATTTAATTAAAACATCGACATACAACGAACTCATAAAAAAATACGATGGCTTAGGTGGCGAAGTAGACCAAGCTCTGTCTGAACTAGATACTGAAATAGCAAATACTCTAGATGACAGTGTTTTGAAAGATAAAAAGCAACAGTTCATAGATGAACAAAATATAAAGAAAGAAGAAAATATAGTTGAAGATGCTCCTATTATAAAAATCGTAGCTTTGATACTTCGTCACGCCGTAGAAAGTACTGCATCTGATATACACATAGAAAATGTTGGAGAAAAAGTTCAGGTACGTTTTCGTATAGATGGGACACTCCACACAGAACTCACATTACCGACAAATGTCTACAGTGGTGTGATAGCTCGTATCAAGATACTAGCTAAAATGCGTTTAGACGAAAAACGTAAGCCCCAAGACGGTGGCTTCGGAGCAAAAATAAATAGTCATAAAATAGATTTTCGTGTTTCTAGTATGCCATCGTATTATGGAGAAAAGATAGTTATGAGAATACTTGATTCAAAAAAAGGAGCACAACCATTGGCTTCTTTGAATTTATCAGCAGACTATTTAGAATTAATCCGTGAAGCGCTAGCAAAGCCTTATGGACTTATCTTGATCACTGGACCAACAGGTAGTGGTAAATCTACAACAATGTATTCGATGTTAAAAGAACTAGATCATGAAACTCACAACATAGTTTCACTCGAGGATCCTATCGAGTACCAAATGCCAGGGGTTAATCAGTCTCAGGTCGCACCAGAGATAGGCTACACCTTTGCTTCTGGTCTGCGTTCGATTCTTCGTCAAGATCCAGATATTATATTTGTGGGAGAAATCCGTGATAAAGAAACAGCTGAACTAGCGATCCAAGCCGCACTAACCGGGCACTTGGTGCTATCGACACTCCATACGAATACAGCTATCGGGGCTATTCCACGTCTTATTGATATGGGAATCGATCCTTATTTGATCTCTCCGACTCTCATACTATGTATTGCTCAGCGTTTAGCTAGACGTATAAAACCAGAAAATAAAAAAGAAATTCCAATGGATGAAGCTACAAAAATCATGATTCAAAAACAATTCGCTGATTTACCAGAAGAATATAAATCAAAATTAGATCTCACCAACACAACCTTTGAAGCAGTCCCGTCGTCGGATTGTCCATCTGGTTTAAAAGGTCGTGTAGCTGTTTTTGAAATGTTTAAAATCGATACAGAATTAAAAGCGGCGATTCTAAAGAGTCCTACCGAAGCCGAGATATACAAGGTAGCTCGTAAGAATGGTATGATTACACTCCGCGAAGATGCGATATTAAAGAGTTTAAAAGGAAATATTACTTTACAAGAAACTTATAATTTCTAATGGATAGCAAAATAAAGAATATTATAATATAATAATTTATATGGATAAACAAAAATATGTAGACAATTTAATAAATGAACTCGTTTCTCAAGATGGGTCTGATATTCATTTGGGAGAAGGACGCAAGCCTGCTTTTCGTATAAATGGACAATTGATTTTCCTTTCAAGCCAAGAAATGCTTACTCGTGACGATATGATTGATATATTAAATATCTTAATGGGTAAAGACAATACAAAAAAATTCTTAGAAGAAAAAGATGCCGACTTTTCTTATTCCCACAAAGATATCCATCACTTGCGTTGTAATTCTTTTGTTGAACGTGGTAATTTGTGTCTTTCTATCAGATTGATTCCTAAAGCTAAATCTTTTGATGATTTGAATTTACCAAAAATACTCGAAACTTTCGCTATAAAAAAACAAGGATTCTTTTTGGTTGTGGGACCTGTTGGACAAGGGAAGTCAACAACTCTCTCAACTATGATTAATTTTATAAATACTAACGCTACTCAACACATCGTTACAATCGAGGATCCTATCGAGTTCGTTTATACTACTGATAAATCAATTATCGATCAACGTGAAGTCGGGATAGATACAAAGGATTTTGAAGGAGCACTCAGTTCAATTTTGCGTGAAGATGTAAATGTTATTTTAATAGGAGAAATGCGTAGTACTGAAACAATGGCTGCTGCTGTTACTGCAGCGGAAACAGGGCACTTGGTGCTCTCGACTCTCCACACAAACAATGCTGCTCAGACTATCGACCGTATCATAGACTCTTTTCCTTCACACCAACAAGACCAAATTCGTCTACAATTAGCTTCATCACTGTTGGGTATATTTTCTCAACGTCTAGTTCCTCGTATAACTGGGGGGCGTATACCAGCTTATGAATTGCTCATTAACAATAATGCCGTAGCAAATTTAATTCGTGAAAAAAGAACTCAAGAAATAAATACTGTAATAGAAACTTCCTCGGAAATCGGGATGATCGATATGAATCGATCCCTCGTTGAACTCGTTACTGGTGGCCAGATAACTCTAGAAACTGCTTATCAATACTCACTTAATCCTCAAGCCCTCGAACGCTTGTTGTAAAAAATATGTTATTTAAATACGAAGCTATAACACCAGAAGGTGATAAAAAAATTGGAACAATCGAATCGTCAAGTAAAGACTTTGCTATTTCATCGATTCAACGTAGAGGGTTGATTCTTTCTTATATTGACGAGAAAAAAGACAATACAGACATAATGAATATGTCTTTTTTCCAAAAAGGAGTTTCAAATAAAGACGTTGTTGTGATGTCACGTCAGATAGCTGTGTTGTTTGATGCTCAGGTTTCAGCATTGAAAGCTTTTAATTTACTAGCGACAAATACAGAAAACAAGGCCTTGGTGAAAGTTTTAAATGCAGTTTCAAGTGATATTTCCAGTGGACAGACTATTTCTATCTCGATGTCTCATCATCCAGAGGTTTTTTCGCAGTTTTACATAAACATGGTAAAGGTTGGGGAAGAGTCAGGAAAGCTCAATCAGACATTTTCATATCTTGCTGATTATTTGGATCGTCAATACCAATTAACTTCTAAAACAAAAAATGCTCTGGTTTACCCAGGGTTCGTTATAGGAGTCTTTATTCTTGTTATGACTATGATGTTTGTTTTTATTGTTCCGAGGTTAACTGTTATCATCAAAGATTCTGGACAAGAAATCCCATTTGCAACAAAAATAGTTATGGGTATAAGTGACCTGCTCGTTAACTACGGTTTATTTGTCTTGATAGTTGTTATTATAGCTATAATGTATGTTTTTCATTTCTCTAAGACAATGAAAGGTAAAGCTTTCTTAGATAATTTAAAAATTTCTATACCAGTTATAAAGGGTATTTATAACAAGCTTTATCTTTCTCGTATCGCTGACAATATGGAAACAATGCTTTCCTCGGGGATACCGATTGTTCGTTGTATAGAACTAACAGGCGAGGTAGTGGGGAACAAAATCTATGCAGACATATTAAAGAAAACAACTGAATCAGTCAAAAGCGGTGAGTCACTGTCTGATGCTCTAAGTAAATATGAACAGATACCAAAGATTATGTCTGGTATGATACGTGTAGGAGAGGAAACAGGATCTATGGGTACTATTCTAAAAACATTGGGTAAATTCTATTCACGTGAAGTAAATGAAGCTGTTGATAACCTCGTTTCTTTGATCGAACCGATGATGATCGTTGCTCTTGGATTGGGAGTTGGATTGCTCCTCACTTCCGTTCTTATGCCGATATACAATGTAGCAAGTGGGATATAAAAGGATCAAATAATAGAAAGGATAAAGGGTGGGTGGGCTACAAGCCCACCCACCCTTTATCCACAGTTTCTATATACTTGTATTGTTTTATTTTTATATATGATATAATAAAAGTATTAATAAGTTAATGTCGCGTCTTTTCGAAAAAGACACACAAATTATAAAAATAATTTTTAATTATGAAAAAAAATAAAGGTTTTACATTGATTGAGTTGTTGGTTGTTATTGCGATCATTGGTGTTCTCGCTTCAGTTGTTTTAGCGTCATTAAACAGTGCTCGTACAAAAGGTGCGGATGCTGCTATTAAGGCAAGTCTTGCAAATGCTCGCGCACAAGCAGAACTTTTCTATGATGCAGGTAATACTTATGAAGCTGTATGTACAACTGGTAACGTAGCAGCTCCTGCTACTAGCGGAATTCAAGCTATGATTCTTGCTGGTGCTCAAAAACTTACAGCTTCTCCAACTGTTGGAGCTGATGCTCAAGCTTTCGTTTACGGTGCAGCTGGTACTGCTGCTGGAAACTCTGTATGTCACGACAGTGCTACAGGTTGGGCTGCGATAGTATCTCTTAAAGGACCTACTGTAGGAAGTTCTGGATTCTGTGTTGACTCAACTGGTGCTGCAAAAGAAGCTACTGCTTTGCTTGCAAGCGCTGTTGCTTGTTAATGTTCAAGTAAAACAAAAAACCACTCTTGCGAGTGGTTTTTTGTTTTACTAAAAAATATAGTTTTGATATAATAAATTCATGAGAAAAAATTTATCTAATAAAGGTTTTACCCACCAAAAAATTCGTAATTTTTCAGGCGGGTTTACTCTTATTGAATTATTGGTAGTTATTGCAATCATTGCACTCCTGGCATCTGTTGTTATGGCATCTCTGACTTCCACTCGTCAAAAAAGCGACGACACGGCTGTAAAACAAAACTTAAACAATGCTCGTCAACAAGCCGATTTGTTTTTTCTCTCGAATAACAATTCTTATCAAATAACAAAGGGTAGTACAACAGATGTCTGTTCCGTCTCAGCTCTCTCTGGAAATCTTCCAGGTATTATACCGATGCTCCAAGCAGCTGCAAAAGCTGGTGGTTACAGTCAAACTATCTTGGTTTCAGGTTCATCGACTCCTTCAGCTGTTTTCTGTGCATCAAATGGGAGTAGTTGGGCTGCAACAGCTCCTTTGAAAAACCCACCAACTGGAACAACTGTTTACTGTGTAGACTCGACTCGTTTCGGTGGGGCAGTTGCATCAGGAACTATTAATGCAGATTCAGACACTACTTGTCTATAATAAAAATTATTTAGGTGGTTTTTTTATTTGATAAGTTGTATAATGTTTATATGAATATCGAAATTATTGCTTTTGTTTCTATCTTTGTATTGGGGACTATTATTGGAAGTTTCTTAAACGTGGTTATCTATCGTTTTAATAGTGGTTTATCTATAGCGAAAGGTCGCTCTATGTGTATGTCGTGTAGCAAGACTCTTCGTTATTATGAACTCATACCAATCTTTTCTTTTTTAATTCAAAAAGGTAAATGTCGATCTTGTGGTTCAAAAATATCATTTCAATATATCTTGGTAGAGTTTGTAACAGCTCTGATATTCCTATTTACATCAATGCACTTTTCATATCTGATCGAATATCAGAATCTCAGATATGTATGGATAGTTTCTCTGTATACTTTTATGTTCTCTCTGCTTGTTGTTATGGCAGTATATGACTATAAACATAAGATAATACCAGATAAGCTAGTCTATCTATTCTCTGTACTGGCTTTTGCTTCTATTTTCCTTAATGTAGATTTCAGCACTAATTCGTCAGTGTTTATCTTGCCAAATTATTGGGCAATATTGGCTGGACCGATACTCGCTTTACCTTTTGCATTTTTGTGGGTTATATCAAAAGGGGAATGGATTGGTTTCGGTGATGCTAAATTAGTACTCGGATTAGGTTTTCTGCTTGGCGTGTCGAAGGGCTTCGCTTCTATCATCATAGCTTTCTGGATAGGAGCTGTCGTGGGGATTATCTTGATTCTAATAAATAAAAGAACAAATATGAAAACACAGATACCTTTTGCTCCTTTCTTGATACTTGCTTTTTTCCTTGTTTTTTTCTTGTCTATCGATATAAATAGTATTTCTAATTTATTTATTTTCTAAATGAATAATAATAAAAAGAATAATAAATATTCTAAAGGTATGACGATAATCGAACTCATCGTAGTTCTGTCTATTTTTGTTATTATTACGACTATTACAATTTTTAATTTCGGTAGATATCGTTCATCTGAATCTTTGAATAATCTATCAGACGATATAGCTTTAGCTATACGTAAAGCCCAGAGTTCTGCGACTGGTTCACAATTAAAATCAGGTTCTTCTAGTGGTTATGGTGTGCACTTTACTGCGAGTGAGTATACTTTTGGTATGGCTTCAAAGAAAAATTTTATATTATTTACTGATATTTCTCCAGACAAAATATATAACTATACTTCTAATACAATTTGTGCTTCGGTCCCAACTGAATCGGATGAATGTAGTGAAGTGTTAAAAATTAACAGTAGTGATGTAATAGAAAGTATATATGTTTCAACAACAGATGTTACAGATGCTCAGATTCTGTCTTCTACTGATTCTGGTTCTCTAGATATTGTATTTTTGCGACCTAATTTAAATGCTTTTTTTTGTTATAAAGTAGTATTCTCTGACCCCTGTACCAACAGTTACGGTAAAAATCAGATATCAAATATAAAAATAAAGATTTCTAATAATCAGACCAATGGTGTAAAATATATAAGTGTCTGGAATACAGGTCAGATTAATGTTCAATAATCCTATAAAATGATTACATTTGTTCAAAAAAATAATAAAAAGAAAGTTTATAACTTTTCAAACGGCTTCACTCTCATCGAGTTAATGGTTTCTATTTCTATTTTTATATCTATAATGTTGGCTGCTATGGGAGCCCTAATAATAGCTTCAAATGGAGCAAAAGAAGCAAAGGCTCTGCGTATCACTATGGATAATGTTAACTTCGCTATGGAAAACATGACTCGGTCTTTACGTATTGGAACGAAGTATAATTGTGGTTTAGATAAAAACTCTACTTTACCTAATCAAGTGGGGGACTGTCCTTCTGGTAATTATTCTG
>JAYTNB010000053.1:0-15114 GCA_043748495.1 bacterium
TTCCAAAGAATACCTTTTCTTACTATTTAATTGTGAAAATCTCCGTTTTTTCGCCATAAATTCTATATTACAGAATTGCATTTCAAAAGGGAATTTTCACTCCTTACATTCATTTTGTATTTAGGTTGATTAAAGGTTTATTCGACGGTCAAAACATTTTGCTCGTTAAATAAATCTTTAATTTAAAATTTAAAAAATACAAAAAATGGAAATAATAACAAAAGTAGGAATGATTTTTTATCGTTCTTACGATGGCGGAAGTGATGAGGATTTCGTAGATAAGTTTGGATATATACTTAGAAAAAAGAAAATAAAAGAATTTTTTAATCCATCTAGATTAGACACAGAGCCAGAAATTACTTTAGAATTCGAAAGAGATCGTTCTATTATTTCTGACGAAGCGGTAATAACTAGTTTTAAATTCAAAAATATAGACTTTGTAAAAATAGAGAACAAAGAATATATAAGCGAAGATGGGTTTAATTTCTTTAACGGAATCGATATCGAAATTAATTTTAAATATTACGAAGGAGTAGATTTCCAAGAATTCATAAGATTCTATAAAGAAAATAAACAATATTTTCTAGAAAATTAACAAAAAGCCGATAACTTACGTTATCGGCTTTTCTAATGCCTATTTATTATTTAGCTATATATGGTAGTAGTCCCATAAAACGAGAACGCTTGATCGCCATAGCCAACTTGCGTTGGTTTTTTGCTGTTACGTCTGTACGGTGACGAGCGATCATACGAGCACTTGGTGTTAGGAAGCGACGTAGTAATTCTGTATCTTTATAATCAATATGTTTTATATTGTTTGATGAAAAGTAATCTTGTTTCATAATTGTTTATTGTTAATTTTTAAAATGGAATATCCTCGGCATTTAATTCTTCTTGTGGGTAGTCGATGCTATCGTTTGAACTCTCTTGTGACTCGTTTTTACTAGCTGGAGCTGATGTAGAACTTGGATTATAAGACCCTGTACCAGTTGCTTTTGAGCCGAATTGGACTGTGTCTGCTATGATCTCTGTTCTATATTTCTTCGTATTTGTTGCAGCATCATCCCAGCTACGTGTTTCCATACGACCTTCAACTAATATCTGACTTCCTTTTTTCATATACTGGGCTACATTTTCTGCAGTTTTGCCCCAGACTACTATATTGTGATAATCAGTTTTTTCTTGTCTTTGACCTTGCGCATCTTTGTATGTACGGTTTGTTGCTAAACTAAAAGTACAAACTTTGTTTCCAGATGGTATAGCCTTTAGCTCTGGATCACGAGTTAGATTTCCTATTAAGACTGCTTTGTTTAAGTACATATATTTTTTAGTTGCCTAAATTAATTAATAATTACTCTGTAACCAATGCATCAATCTCTTTGTCTAGAACTTTTTCGTCTATCGGCATACTTTCTTGTTTAGTAACGGTGCGTCTCTTTACGCCATCTGTTTTACCATATGGGCGCTTTAGAGATAGTGTACTCTCTCTAACAGTATTTATAAGTAAGAAACGAATCAGTTTTTCATTACCATCTAAAATCTTTTTAATTTTCAAAATATCTACAGTTGTGGTTTCGAACTTGATCCAACCAAAATAACCGTAAGAAAAATATTGTTTCTTGTTTTCAATAGAACGAGACATTTCATAAGCTAATTCAATCATTTTAGGATTTTCATCAGAAATAAAAGTCGCACCACTATCTTTAATAATATATTTTAATTTTGTAACCTCCTCAGCTAGATTCTCTTCTGCGATACTTGGAACCATTAGGTAACCAACTTCGTATACTCCCATTTTACTTTCTGTTTCTTCTTCAGAAACATCTACTTTATCTGTCTTTTTTTTCATAAAATTGCACTAAATTCTTATTTTTATAATCATTTCTCTATGGACCTATGTGTAATGTCTATAAGGACATTACAAGAAAAATGTAACAACACTATAACAAATAAAAGCTAAAATGTCTATATTTGACAATACTTATGATTATATGCCGAATACACGGTTGGCATTTTCTAAAAGTTGTTTTGAGGTGTCTTCGAAAGTCATTTCCTTAATCTCGGCTATTCTTTTTATGACTTCTGTGACCATATCTGGTGTACATCTTTTCCCACGGTGTGGTGCAGGTGATGCAAATGGAGCATCGGTTTCGGCCATTATACTTTCTATCGGTATAAATTTAATCACTTCGTCGTAGTCACGCGAAAAGGTTATCGGTCCGTCAAAAGACATAGTATCCCCTCTTTCCAATATTCTTTTTGCAATACTTAAGTCACCAACAAAAAAGTGAAAGTTAGATTTTATATCTTTATATCCATCTAAAATATCTAAGACATCGATATATGCATCCATAGAATTCTTACTAGGACGTGCATGGATCATCAGTGGTTTATTTAAAGTTTGCGCGATTTTTATTTGTTGCAAAAAAATATTTTTCTGTTTCTCTATTATTTCATCATTTTTTTGTCTAAAGTAATCGAGTCCACATTCACCTATTGCGACAACTTTTTCGTTTTTTGCTAAAGATAAAAATTTATCATAGTCAAAATCCTCTACTGTATCTGTTGGATGCTGACCAACGCATGCAAAAAGATGCTCGTATTTATCGGCAAGCTCAATTGCAAGCACTGAAGTCTTGTAATCACAACCAACAGTTATGGTTGCTATATTTTTTTGTTTTAAATCCTCTATCACACTATCTCGATCAGTATCGAATTGTTCTAGATTTAAATGTGAGTGGATGTCGATGTGGGAGTATTTCATATTAATCCTTCCTCATGAACAGTGGTTGTTCTGGTTTTTTATTTGCTTTTATAAGTTCTTTTAATTTTACATTTGTTTCGGGCATTAATGGGTTGAGCATTCGAGCTATTTGGTACAAATCTAAAATCATTTCGGAAATCAATTTTTTGCCTTTTGCCTCATCTACTTTTATAACTTTAAATGGTTCTGTATTTTGGATTTTTTTATCTAAATCATGAATTTTGTCCCAGACATAATCTATAGCCTTTTTAATATCAAAAGTTTCGTAAATACTAAAATATTCTGAAAAGTCAGAACTCTCTAGAATCTCTGGGCAACTATCTAAATATTTTTCTGAAAGAGTAAGTAATCTAGACGCAAGATTCCCTAAACCATTTGCAAGTCCACTATTATATGCATCTTTGAATCGCTCGATAGTAAAAGGACTGTCTTCATGACTTGAAACTTCGCGTAGTAAAAAGTAACGTAATGCATCGGTACCATATTCTGCTACTATGTCGCGCGGGTCTACAACATTACCGAGTGTTTTCGACATCTTGAGACCTCCATCGGCTGTTATGAAGCCATTAACCACTATCTGATGAGAGTTCGGCAAATCCGCTGCCATGAGCATCGCTTGCCACATAGCACTTTGGAAACGAGTATTGTCCTTGCCACAGTATTGAGTTGGGTTTCCACTTACCCAGTATTTTTCAAAATCACTATTATCTTCATACCACTTTAAAGTATTTACATAGTTCGTCAGTGCGTCAAACCACACGTACATGACATGGTCACTGTCGCCTGGTACTTCTATCCCCCACGGCATCTTAGACTTTAAACGAGAAATTGAAAAATCTTGCAGACCACTTTTCACAAAAGCTTTTATTTCGTTGAAGCGAAAGTCAGGTATAACAAAAGCTGGATTTTTTTCATAAAAAGCAAGTAGCTTTTCTCCAAACTCACTATACTTAAAGAAATAATTTTCTTCATTGAGAACCGATATTTTATTTCCAGGATGATCAGGGCATTCGCCATTCTCATTTAATTCTGAATCTGTCTTTTCACTTTCGCAACCATTGCAGTATTTCGCCTCATAATTTTTCTTATAAATATAGCCATTGTCATAGACACGCTTCCAGAAAGCTTGCGCACCTTTTATATGGCCCTCGTCTGTCGTTCTGATAAAATGAATATCGGAACTAACTCCAAACATCTCCAACTGTTTTTTAAAAGTCTCGAAACCTGCATCGACAAAACTTTGTAGATCTGTGTTTTGCTCTTTTGCTTTTTCAAATATCTTTATACCATGCTCGTCTGTACCAGTATTAAAAAAGACATCGAAACCAGCCAGCTTTTTATAACGAGCGATGGTGTCGGCACGGACAAATTCTAAAGCATGCCCCATATGAAGCGGTGCATTTACATAAGGTAATGTAGTTGTTAGATAAAAATCTTTGGACATATTATTTGCGAGTTAAAGCTTTCTTTTCTTCTAAATCATTCATGAATTCTAATAAACATACAGCACAAGGAATAGCCAGAACTACACCCCAGAAACCAGCCAAGGTTGCTCCGACAAGAGTAGCGAGGATTATAACCAACGGTGAGATACCTACGACTTTTTTAATAATCCACGGTGCAATTAAATAATTTTCTACTTGATGAAGTCCAAAATATAAAAGGAAAATTAAAACGGCCATAGTAACTCCACCGTCTAGATAACCAAAAACCATAGCTGGGATAAAGGCTAGAAATATACCAAAAGGAATCAACTCAAAAAAGGCAGTGATCAACGCTAAGACAAAAGCATACTGGACTCCTAGAATCAATAGAATGATGTAAGTTAGAATTCCAATAACTAAACCTAGTATCATTTGTCCTTGCATCCATAAACCGATTTTATGTTCAGTTCTTTGCCATAAGCCAATAACATATTTCTCATATTTATCTGGAGTTACAATTGCTAAGAAATTTTCGATACCACGCTCTGTAATAGAAAGATAAAATGAAATTATAAAAATTAAAATCAAATTCAGAGCTCCACCAAAAGCTGAACCCACGATATCAACAAAATTACCAGAAAGTCCATTTACTAAATTCTGAGTACTTTTTACAACGTCTGACAATGAAGCATTTTTAGATAAATTGTTAACAACACCTTTTGCGTCAGTTAGAGTATCGGGATTGAAAGTATTCAAGACACTATCAACTGGAATATAATTCTTTAGAGCGACAACTAATGTCGACATTTCTTTAATAAATATAGGAATAAATATACTTGCCAATATTGTAATTAAGCCGAAAACAAGGACATAAATCAAAATAACCAGTAGAGTTCGATTGGGTATGAATTTACGGAATTTTTTAACTCCACTTTCTACAAATGAAGCTACAACAATAGCTGTTAGGAGAATTAAAACAACGTCGATTAGTTTATATAAAGCTAAAATCAATAAGCCAAAGACAAATATCCGCGCGAGAGTCCCATTTGATACTTCTATTCTCATTATTTTATGGTTTTCTTGCATATAAACATTGTACCACAACGCTAAAAAGAGCGCTAGAATTTCAATATTTCTAGAAATGAAGCTCTGTTTTTGTCCGGCCCAATCATTGCTAGATTTAGATTCTGTGTTTTAAATATAATTTTAGCCATTTTTTGAATATCGTCTGATGTAACTTTTTTAATTTCTTTGATTTTTTCTTCTAAAGTTTTTATTTCGCTTTTCATTAACTCTTGCATACCATAAAAATTTGCTATATCATCACTTGCTTCAAGCGAGAGCTTCGTATTACCAATTATCATTGATTTTACTTTTTCGAGTTCTTTATCACTCACCTTGTCTGTAATTAGTTTTTTACATTCTTTCAGGATTTCACTAATGACTTCTTTTGTGCGAGCGTTATTTACACCTGCAGAAATTTGAAATGCACCATGATCACTTGAACTGTCATTATAGGCTCGTACATAGTACGCAACACCCATCTCTTCGCGTAGTTTCAAAAATAGCCGTGAGCTCATTCCAGCACCAAGCACTGCGCCGAGGACACCGAGTGTCGTATTGCGTTTATCAAAAAGATCAAAGCTTCGTACCCCCAATACAAAATGTGTCTGATCTGTTTCTTTATGCTTCAATAAAACATTTGGTTTTATTTGAGAATCTTTTGTTTTTAATTTTTTAGGTTTTTTATGTGCATCTATATGTCCAAAATATTTTTCTACTTCTTTATAAACTTCATCACTTGTTACCTGCCCTGCTACAATTATGACAGTATTCTCGGCAACATAATGTGCATTTTTATAATTTACAAAATCATCACGTTTCATATTTGTGATGTTCTCTTTTGGACCGGCAATGTTGTATCCAGCTGGCTGGTCGCCATACAGAACTTCTTGATACATATCTTGAACATGGCGCTGTGGCATGTCTTCGTACATATTTATCTCTTCTATTATCACCCCTTTTTCTTTTTGCATTTCTGCTTCAGGGAAAGTCGAATTTAGATAGATATCGGATACTACATCAAAAATTTTCTTGAAATTCTTTGCATCACTTTTAGCATAGTAACCTGTCATTTCATGATCCGTAAAAGCATTGTACTGACAACCCAAAGCATCGAGTTCGTGCGATATAATCTGCGCACTTGGTCTTTTGGTCGTACCCTTGAAACACATATGCTCTAGAAAGTGTGATATGCCGTTTATCTCTTTTGTCTCAAAGTCGCTCCCCGTTCCGACGAGCACTAAAACAGTAACTGTTGGATTGTCTTTCATCGGCAGTGTCACCACTCTTAACCCATTCTTAAATTTTTTCTTTATTATTTTTTGCATGTTAGTTTTCTTTATTTGTAAATATCGTGAGTCCCAACTGAATGAAAATATATTATGTCATTTAAACCAAATTCATATATAATCCTATAATTAAAATTAATAGAAAAAGCCCAGCAACCATTTAATTTTCCAGAGAGTTTATGGTTTTTTAGTTTAGAATCTTTAATATCTTTACGAAATAATTTTTCTTTTTCAAAAGCTTCTTTTTTTATTTCATTTGGAAGTTTTTTAAAAGATTTTCTAAATTCATTAGTATAGATAATTTTCATAAACTACATTAGGTCTTTTAAGGATTTTAAAACTTTTCCTTTCCCTTCCTTAATTTCCTTTTGAGATCTTAACACGGATTGATATAATTGCTCTTCATGCCATGCACGGACAGCATCACGAAAGAACTCGCTAACAGAAGCATAGTTTCCTTCTTTTACAACCAAGTCTACATTTTTCTTTAATTGTGCTGGCATTGAAATATTTAATGTTGTTCTCATGTGTTATATTGTAGCACTTTGTGCTACAGGCTGTCAATGTATTTTATAACTTGTTGTATGTTATTTAATCCTCTCTTTTATAAAGTTTGAGATTTCAGAAATTTTTATACGCTCTTGAGCGCCTGTGTCGCGGTGGCGGATAGTTACAGTATCGAGGTTCTCCGGATTCTCACCTAGAGTATCGAAGTCCACAACGACAGACCATGGTGTACCTATTTCGTCTTGACGACGGTAGCGCTTGCCTATGTTGCCATTGTCGTCGAATTCACACATGAATTGACTGCGAAGTGATAAATAAATTTCACGGGCTTTTGCTACCAAATCTGGTTTATTTTTCAAAAGTGGAAAGACCGCGCATTTTATAGGCGCAAGTCTAGGATCAAGTTTCAGATAAACTCTGTCTACTTCTTGTTCTTTTGTCTCTGCGTTTTCTTTGTATTCAACTGTGTATGCACTATCGAGGAACATAAGGAATAATCGCGCCAAACCAACAGATGTCTCGACGATGTGTGGAGTAAATCGAACTTTCTTTTCTTCATCAAAATAATCAAGAGCCACCCCTGAGTGTTTACTGTGTTGTGACAAATCCCAGTCTCCACGAGCGTGTATTCCCTCGACTTCTTTAAAACCATTTAAACAAGTGAAATTGTATTCTATATCATAAGCGTCACTTGCATAATGGGCTAACTTTTCATGTTTAAAGAAATGCAATTTATCTTTTTCTATGCCGTAGAGCAAATACCATGACATGCGAGTATTTTTCCATTCTTCAAAAATCTCTTTTGTATTTTCTGGATCATGGAAATATTGCATCTCCATTTGTTCGAATTCACGTGTACGAAAAATAAATTGGCGAGCTGCGATTTCATTGCGGAATGCTTTACCGACTTGAGCCATACCAAAAGGCATTTTAGGATGCAAACTATCTACTGTATTTTTATATTCTAGATATATTCCCCCACAGGTTTCTGGTCGTAAATACGTTACATTGTCCTCATTTAAAATATCCACAGGTGAACCCAAGTTTGATTTTACCATCATCGAGAAAACGCGCGCTTCGGTTAACTCAGCACGGCCACAATTAGCACAGACGAGCTTTTTCTCGGCACGCAATTTATCCAGTTCTGTATTTATAAATTCGATAGTTGCTTTGTCAGCCACAATACCAAACTCTTCGAGGATATGATCGGCGCGGAAACGAGACTTGCAGTTTTTACAATCGACTTGTGGGTCATTGAATCCACCAACGTGTCCTGATGCTACCCATGTTGTTGGATGCATAAAAATAGCACTATCGAGACCTAGGATGTCTTCTCTCTCTTGAATCATGCTTTTTGTCCATGCATTTTTTATATTGTCTTTCAAAAGGACTCCATAATGCCCATAATCATAGATACCTGCCATCCCACCATATATCTCTGATGAGGCAAAGACAAAACCGCGTCTTTTGCATAGTGAAATCAAATCTTCCATTGTGTTTTTTTCTTTTTCCATAGTCTTATTTTATAACTCTCTCATTACCATACTGGAAATTAGGATCGTTGACAAGTAATGTATTCACCGTACCATATTTATCAGTTATTGTACTACCAGTATATAAATCAGTTCCAGTTAGATTAACTTCTTTCATTAGAACCGGTATGGAATTAACTTGTAACAGAGATGGAGAGATAGCTATGACGAAAGACACTTCGCGGTTAGATTTAAATCCTGTTTGTTGTTCTACTTTACCGATATTCCAAGTAATTTCTCGAGTAGAACTATTGTAAGTTACATTTTCTTTCACTGGGCTAACTATCCCTATCCATGACATATATGACGGTAGTACAGACGTGGCGACAGCTTTATCTAGAGAATTATTTGTATTAGAAAGAGTCCAGATGACTTTGTATTTAGTTTCTTTTTCAACTTTTGGAGGGAGCTCGCCAGATACATAATTAACTCCAGAAGTAATTTGGAAATCAGTATTCAATTTTATACTTTGCTTTATCAAACTTTTAATATCAGAAAAATTAATACCGTCAATGTTCTGCTTCCCGAGCAGAGAAAGCTCGAGTTTTATTTCTGGATTTTCTAAGAATTTACCGAAACCACTTTGGATTGGCTTGAGAGTGAATTCGACTTTTCCTTTTTGACCAGGTGCTATGCTCGACAATAAAGAAACACTTTCTTTATCCCAAACAATACGATTATTTTTTGAATCAAAAAATCCATCGTTTGGAATTACATTTGTACGGTCAAAAGCCGTACCGGATAAATTCAAGAAAATCTTTGCATCTGTAATCGGTACAGATAAATTATTAGACCAAGTTATGTGTCCACTGATCTGATTATTTGGATTAACAGAGTAAGAATCCATTTCATTATTATTTACAAAAAGATGAGTTTCTAAAAATGGTTTAACTAGAGTTATAGAATGGATGAGTGTGCTGTATATAGTATCTATATTTACCCCAGCATTACCTATTTCTTTATTACCAATAGAAACACGAAATACTTGCTCATCATTATACTGACCGATCATTTTACCTTTTATAGCAACACCAAATGGTTTTTCTTTTGTAATCGAATCTATATTCCACATAAAGTTCCCAAAAGATGGTTTAGGAACTGCACTTTCAAAAACAAATCCTTGAGGATACTCGACTTGCACCAAAGTATTACCTCCTGGTAATTTTGTATTCAAAATAGCTTTGACATTTATGTCTATTTCTTGATTAGCATTTATTTCTTTTGGAGCATCGATAATTAATGACAATGGAGCGCTACTTATTGTAACTGGATATTCGATTTTTTTATTAAAAATAGCATTAGAATTATCTGGTTGATATTCTAAATTAACTAAAATATTTTTAATTGATTTTTCTTCTCCGTATAGAACTACTTTTACGTTTTGACTTGTACGTTCACCAGCTGCCATTGTGCCGATTTCGATACTAGGTAATCGAGTCATCTCGATAGAGCTGTCTGCACTTCCTCGTGGATATTCCACAGATAAATTGACGAGTTTCAGTGAGGCGTTGTTTTTATTTGTAACATCTATTTGTAGTGATAATTCTTGTCCACCTTCGATGAAGTTAGACCCTGTAACTAGCACATCTATTTTATCGTTTGAAATAATTATATTGTTACCTTTGTAATAAACATATCCTCCAAAAAGCAATGCTCCCACAAAGAAAACACACGCACTAATAAAAAATTTCTTAAAGAAAGAAGAGTGTGGTTTAGGCAGGTCATCATCATTCAAATTTTTAGGTAAATCACTATGATCCCAGTGATCACTTGCATCATGTTTTATTTCATGTAGAACACCTTCGTGACGACGGACGGTAACAGTATCACGTCTATCGTATAATCTTTTTTTAATATCTTCAATTTTATGAATACTTTTATCTTCCATTGTTTTATTATAACACAATAAAAACTCAAAATAAATTTAATCCTATAACTGACTTTCTGACAAAGCTCGGTTGATATGTGATATGATTTGCTTTTTTTCTTTCAAGAAAACATCGAAAGCATTGATATCGAAATCTGAAGCTATATAGTCCTTCATCGTGTGCCCATCTCCGATATAACCGAGCGCATGAGTAATACGTAAAACTAAATGGAGTTCCAGTGCCTCACGCGCTAAACTTGTCGTATCCTCTTTATCTAATAAATAAAGAGCATTTACAAAGTCGTCAAAAATCTTTTCATTTTTCTCTTCTCCTGCACACAACCTCTCAATTAGTTTCGAAACCCGCGCGATGAGTAACAGAGAATCTTTATTCCGTCGAGCATAAGGAAAAGAGTCTATGTGCGTTGCTGAAGTCACACGCCAGATATCTCGTCCTTGAACAAAGTCGATTTTAGCATAGGACAAGTCTTGTAAAGATGATTTCAATTTTGATTTACCTAAACGAATACCTTGCACCATAGCATGGACCAAACCCATCTCGCGAGTGTAGATAGTGAGCATCTTATTTGCTTCACCAAAATTCCGAGACCCTATAACAAAACCATGTGTGTGATGAATGTGATGCATTATTTATTTATCATTTCTAATAATGCATCGAGTGCTTGTGGTAGTTCGAAACAATTTTCTCCACTACTCATATGCCCAGCACCAACATTAACAATTAATTTACAATCTAAATTCTTTTCAAAAAATTCTGCATGAGAAAAAGGAACCTTATTATCATTATCTGCATGTATAATAGTAAAATTATCACAAACTGATTTTATTTTCTCAAAATCAAATTCTGTATTTATAAAGGGATCTACCATGTAGCCAGTATTTTGAACCTGGCCATATTCTTCATATATTTGTGCATGCTTGTCTCCAAAACCTTTTATTAAAATACCATCAAAATCATAAATCTCTCCGTCTTCTACTTTAATAAAATCGATTCCTGCCTCAGCCAATAATTTACCTACAGAAGTATTTGAAATAACTTTTGTATTTGGATTATTTTGTAAGATTTGTCTTAAAGTATCTATATGTAAATGATCTGCATGTTCATGAGTTATCAAGATTAACGAAATATCTTTCTCTGAAACAGAATCTCCTCCATAATTAAAATCACTTGGATCTGTCATTATCCGTTTACTATTTATTTCTAAAACCAAACAACAGTGCCCTAGTTTCTTAATTTTCATACTTCTATTATACCACATTACCCAAAAAAAATATTCGTTACCCTAAGGTAACGAATATATATTATACTAAAATTTTTTTTCTCGAAAGTATGGGTGTTATAAAACCCATTAAATGAGCAGCTAGTAAAAATAATGAATAAAGATAGAAATCTTTACAATTATATATATCTAAATGACTCATCTTTAACTGCGAGAAAAAGATTACAGTTAAAACTGCAAAAATAATTCCAATTTCTTTTAAAGTAAGAAGGTCTTTCGAAACTTCTTCAAATAAATAGTCGTAAAAAAGATAACAACCACTAAGTATAAAGGAAATTGCAAAAAATATAATCATTAATCCAAGATCAGTTACAATCTTGTATTCATGAAAAAAACAAAGAACCAAAAAATCCAATCCAAAAATTAAAAGAATGAATAAAATCTTCATGATTTTTGCTCGACCAGAATCTCACTAGTTCGAACTTTAAATTTAAATTTAAAAAAGCACTTTATTGTATTATATCACACAAAAACCAAGTATGTCAAGCAAATTAAACCTTGGTAATTAAGACTTTAAAGACTAAATCTTCGATTTTTACTTCTATTCCGTCATTTTCTTCCACCACCAACTCTTTGACACCTACAGTTTTTAATAGGTCTGCTTTGAATAAATTAATTAATTCTTGCTCGATTGTACCCATCTCTACAGAAAGTACTATTTCATCACTTGCTTGGAGTCCTTGTTTTTTGCGCATGTCTTGGAGGAAGCGTATGAGCTCGCGGTAATTCCCCTCTTTGCGTAAGTCTTCTGTTATGTGAGTATCTAGTAAAACAGGAGGTCCTTCTTTTCTACTTTCGAAAAATACCTTTTTAACATTAACTTCATCTGCAATAATTTCTGCAAATGCAGACCAATTATTTAGTGGATCTGGTCCATCATGTTTTATAGATAAGCTTGCGAGTGGTTGTCTAACTTTAATTCCATTTTCTGAACGTTGCATTAAAGCCATAGTTACAAAACTTCGAGCATATAACATTCCGGATAGTATATCTTCATCTACATTTCTAACTTCTGGCCAAGATTCCAAATGCACACTTTCTGCATCAGTATCAGTTTTTAATTTCTGCCAGATGTCCTCGGCTGTAAATGGCGCAAATGGAGCCATGAGCTTTGCAAGAGTTTTTAGAACTACATATAAAGTTTGTTTAGAATTTGTATTACCATCCTTCAAACTCTCACGTGAACGTCTGACATACCAAGTTGAGAGGTCGTCTATAAATGAACGCAACTCGCGTACTGGTTCGAGTAATTTATAATTATCTAAATTCTCAGTCATACTATTTGTTAGTTGTCCGAGTCGCGCTAAAATCCATTGGTCTAAAATATTTGGACTTTGTTTTATATTTTCTTTTTCCAAATCAATATCTCGATATAATTCATAAAAAGCCAGAACATTGTAAAGTAAATTAAAAACTTTATTATGTAACTCGGCAACGGTCTTCTCGTCAAAGTTCTTTGACTCACCTGGTTGGTTCACACTGTACATCCACAAACGCAGAGTATCTACACCGTATTTATCAATCATTATCCACGGGTCGACAATGTTACCTTGTGATTTTGACATCTTTTTACCATTTGCATCGAGTATGTGCCCTAAACAAATTACATTTTTATAAGCAAGGCCTCGGCCCATAAGAGCCCCGACAGCATGCAGTGTATAGAACCAACCACGAGTTTGGTCGATGGCTTCACAGATATAGTCTGCAGGGTACAAAATCTCTTGCACTTCTTTATTTCCTGTCCCGCCTGAAGTAGCCTCTCCTTTAGAATTAAATGGATAATGATCCTGAGCAAATGGCATAGAACCTGAATCAAACCAACAGTCCATAACTTCGTTTACACGTGTGAGTGTTTGTCCATCTTTTTCTAAAGTAACTTGGTCAATGTATGGTCTATGTAAATCTAACTCATAATTCTCATTGTGAGGTATAGGTATGAAATCGAGCTCTACCATGTCCGCGTTTTCTAAATAATGAAAATCTTTTTTCTCTGTTATTAAATCAAGTGATGCTTGGGCAGTAAGTCCACGTACTCCAGAAACCATGAGCCACGCTGGTGCCCCGTGAGTGATAACCAAGATATTTTTATTTTGATATTTACTTTCGCATTCATAAAGGAAATCCATACAACGATTCTTTACATCTTGGTACGACTCATTCCCTTCTTCACAAGAGTTATAAAAATAGTGCTCGTTTTTAGGATACTTTTCGTGGAAATCACGCCAAGTATGACCCTCATACATCGGCAGAGAAAGTTCATGCAAACGGTCATCATAAATGATATCTTCTTTTTTAAAGTCTATCTTGCCTGCTACTAGTTCGGCTGTTTCTGTTGTCCGGACAAATGGAGAAGAGATGATCATATCGATATTTTTTTCTTTCAGAGTCAGAGCCTGTTTTTCTGCACCCAAAATACCATTTGGAGTTAGATGGTCACCACTATTTTTAGCACAACTTACTACGCCGAGTATATTGTGGTGTGTTTCGCCGTGGCGCATGAGGAAATATTTATTACCCGACACTTTAGTGTGTTTCTTTAATTCATCTATCGAACCAATAGCAAATATCTCTTTTTCTTCATTTATCCAAAGTGGTAATGGTGTACCCCAGTAACGCTCGCGCGAAATAGCCCAATCTTTTACATCTTTTAGCCATTCACCGAATCTACCATCACGGATATAGTTTGGTTCCCAATTTATTTTTTTATTTTCACTTACCAAAGTATCGCGCAAAGACGACATCTTTATATACCAAGAATCACGAGCATAATAAATAAGCGGAGTTTTACAACGCCAACAATGTGGGTATGAGTGTTCGTACTTTTCTTTTTTAAAAAGTAGTCCTCTGTGGGCTAGGTCTTTGATTACATCTATGGCTACTTCTTCGTCTTTTACAAAACGCCCAGAGAAATTTTCTATTCCATTCACATAATGCCCATCGAGCCCTACTAAATGTACTTTTGGTAGATCGAGCTTTGTACCCAATTCGAAATCGTCTGCTCCATACATAACAGCTGTATGTACTACTCCCGTACCATCAGTTGTCGTCACAAAATCTGCCGCATAAACCTTGTATGCGTTTTTAAATTTGTCCTCTGTTGTTTGTGACTTTATATATTCTGCTGCTTGACTGTAAAGTGGTTCGTATTCAAGACCAACTAAGTCTGAGCTTTTTAGTTCACGATTTATTTCATATATTTTATTATTAAAGTGATATTTTTTACTCTCTGGATTTAAATGATCAACTTTTTGATCTTCATTAATGAAAATATTCTTTGCAATAAAATATTTTTCTAAACTTGGACTTTCATAATTTTTTATATCATATCCTATTGTGCCAATTTCAATTACTTCAACATAATCAACATC
>JAYTNB010000054.1:0-7593 GCA_043748495.1 bacterium
CAGAAAGATTCAAAATACCATTTGTGATATACTTTGTGTATTAAAAATAATTTAGCCAAAATTGATTCTTGGTAACATTATTAGATGAGGTAATACGGGTTACTCTATAAACCCACCAACTTGATGATTCCACAGGTCAGCATAGTCGCCTCCGCGGGCTATGAGATCGGCATGAGTTCCCTGCTCGGTTATTTTTCCATCTTCTAGAACTAGAATTCTATCCATTTTTGAAATGGTCGAGAGTCTGTGGGCGATGACTATTGTTGTTTTGTTTTTCATCAATTCATCGAATGCTTTTTGAATGTATGTTTCGCTTACACTATCAAGCGACGATGTTGCCTCGTCGAGTATCAGTATTGGCGCGTCTTTTATCATGGCTCGGGCTATCGCTACACGCTGTCTCTCACCACCAGAGAGTTTGACCCCACGTTCGCCGACATATGTTTCGTATTGATAAGGTAACTTTTCGATAAAGTCATGAGCATAGGCTTTTTTTGCAACTTCAATTACATCCTCATCTGTTGCACTGTCTTTACCATAAGCAATGTTTTCGCGAATTGTCCTGTGAAATAAAATAGATTCTTGAGGCACATAAGAAATAACAGAACGCAAATCATCTTGAGTCACATTACGGATATCTTGTCCGTCGATGGTTACAGACCCAGCAGATACATCAGAGAAGCGCAGTATCAAATTAGTGAAAGTAGATTTACCTGCGCCCGAGTGACCCACTAAACCGATACGCTCACCAGGTGCGATATCTATAGAAAAGTTCGAAAATACTTCTTGTCCATTTTTATAAGCAAAAGAAACATTGTCTAAAACCAAATGACCTTTTGTCATGTTTAACTTTTCTGGATTTTTAGGATCTTGGATATCTGGAACAATATTAAAAATATTCATAACTTCTGTCATTTCTGTAACATACCTTGTAAATCTCATTAGTGTGTTATTGAGTTCCCATAATTTATCAAAAATAAAAACAGAATAAGTTTGTATCAAAACAACTGTACCTGTTGTTATTTTCTTATCAAGCCATAAATGGATTAAAGCATATAATATTATACTTTGAACAATAAATATAAAGAAACCTTGAATAACTTCTAATTTTAAAACATAAAACCAAGCTGTTTTAGTATTTTTCCTAGCTTCATCTGTTGCTGAAGAAAACTCTCTAATCTCTTTTTTATTTTCTGAAAATATCTTTACTGTTAGAATATTTGAAAACACATCTGAGAGTAAACCACCTATCTTAGAGTCTGTGATTGTATCTATCATGTCATATTTCATTTTCTTTTTTAGAAAAAATAAAAGTACAATCAAATAAAGAATGATAAAAATAATAAAATATAAGGTTATTGTTTTAGATTGTTTAAACATAACTACCAACGAACCAACTAGTATAACTAAAGTTGAGTAGAAACCGTATACAATCATATCGAACAACTGTTCAAAAGAGGTAACAAACTTTTTTGATTTATTAACCAAAGAACCAGAAAAATTGTCTGAGAAGAAATTTTTTGAATTACCTATTAATTTCTGGAAACAAAAATCACGTAAATCTTTGTTCATTTTAATTTCAAAATCAAAAACAAAAAATTTTGAAGATCTAGCAAAAATTGTACTTAAAAAGTAAACTGCTATGATCATATATATAACATTTAAAATACTAGCCTCACTTACATTCTCTATACCGAGCAAATCTACTAGATTTTTTAATAAAATAGCACCCAGAACATAAACAAAAAAGATTCTCAGTCCGTACAATAAAAAAATAGCGAAAATAGAAAATTTATATTTTCGCATAGACGGCCAGACATATAATTTAGTATTTTGTAGAGATGACATCTATAAAATATACCAAAAAAAAGCTTAGAAAGCAAAGCTTATTAAAAAAGACAATCTTAAACTAAAGCTCTTTTTGTTCTGGGGCTATAACACGACTACGCCAGAATTTGTGACTTAGAGTATCTATTAAATCAAACAATTCTTTGTTTTTCATTAGAGCCAGAATTATCACACCCAATCCGATACCAATGAGTCCTGAGAAAAGACCTTGTAACAAGATACCGTAACCAGTATTTATATCTAGTATATTATCTAAAATCCCCAACATAACATAAGAAGTCGTGCCCATCACGATAGAAGCAACTGTACTTTGCAAGAAGCTCTGAAATAACTCAGATGAATGATAAGGCAAGAAATCTTTTTTAAAATAAATCCAAAGTAAAATAAAATTTAAAAAAGAACCGATACTATACGCCAATGGTAAAGCCAGGAGTTTAGTACCTGAAACATGCTGAACTCTCAATAAGGATTCTAGGTTAGAAAGAATAAACGGATAATTTTCAAAAATAAATAGAAATAGAAAAGCAAAAATTATAATCATAATAGAAGAAAATACACTTATTAAAAGTGGTTTTTTGGTATTTCCTGAAGCATAGTACGAACGAACCAACAACAAAACTAAACTTTGAGTAACTAAAGACACTATAAACAATGCTACAGCGGCAGCGGTTAAACGTGTGTCTGACCAAGAAAATCTCTGCGAACCCAGAACTACACGCACTATCTGTGCACGCAAAACAGCGAGTAATGCGATTATAGGTAATGACCAGAAAATAATACTCCTTGCAGTAGAAACTATTTGTTTAACAAAAGCATCCATGTCTTTATTAGAAAATGATTTAACTAATACAGGAAAAGCTGCTACAGAATAAGAAATACCGATAATGCCGACAGGTACTGATTGTAGATTATAAGAAAAAGTAAAAAGAGAAATAGAACCAGGTACTAATAATGAAGCAAGAGATATCAGAACTATAAATACTAAACTCGTACAAGACAAAGCAACGGTTCTAGGGAAAGAAGTTCTGACAACTTTATAAATTTCTGTCCAAGATATTTTACTAGTAAATAATGGGAAAAAGCCATGCGAAATAATCACGGGTATCTGTATAGATAAATGCAACAAAGCACCGATAACCACACCAAATGCGAGTCCTGTGACACCTAGTTTTGGATATAGATAAGCTACACCAAACAATATTCCTAAGTTATAAAAAACGGGCGACAAAGAGAATACAAAGAAATTTCTAAATAGCTGAGTAACCGTTCCGAGCATATTAGAAAGTCCGATAAATATAGGAGACAAGAGCATGATACGACTAATTTTGATTAATAAAACAAGTTGTTCATTATTAAAACCTGGAGCAACTAGTGGTGCGATGTACGGCATCAAAATAGCTATTGCAATACTCGCAATTAACATGAAAACCATATAAACAGTAAAAATACTATTTAGAAAAATTCGAGCTTTATCATTATTTTTATCATCAATACGATCAACCAAGAAAGGCAACAAGACAGTCACTGAAGCCAGTGATGCGACAGATATGTATAGGAAATCAGGAATTCTAAATGCAGCATAATAAACATCTAAAATAGGTCCTGATCCTATACTGTTCACCAACATTCTGTCACGTATTAGACCTAGAATTTGAGAAAGCAGAGAGAAAATTCCAAGCACTAAAGCAGCCTCACCTATCGGACCTTGCTTGCTGTTAAAAAATTTTATAAAACGCTTTACCATTTATTAATTTTTTTGAGTTGTTTTTTCAGTTGTTTTTTCTACGACAGGTTCTGGAGGATTTGAGATTGATCTAATAGCTTCTTTTACATCAGCATTTTCTGGCTCAAGATCTTCTAAGATTTTAAATTGTTCCAGAGCTTTACCATTTGAATTTGTTTTTTGATATGCCTTACCTAACATGAAACGAGCATTAGAGTTGTTTCTATTTAAGAAAACTGCATTTTCAAACGCAACCACAGCTTCTGAATAAGATCCATCTGCATAGCGCAACTGTCCACTTTGGAAATAAAGATTAGATTCAGATGGGAAATAATAAATTGCTGTATCTATTTGTTCGATAGCACCTTTTATATTATCTTGGTTTACAAAAATCTGAGCTTTTAGGATTAGAGCATCTGCATAATTTGGTTTTATTTGTAGGGCTTGGTTGATAAATTCAATCGCTTTATCTGTATTTGAATTACTAAATTCTAATCTAGCGAGACTTAAAATAATATTTGGATTATTTGGAGAAAGTACTAATGCTTTATTATAAGCATCGACTGAATTTTCGTAACTTTTTTCAACTTTCAATTGAGACAAACTAGCGTACAGATTACCCAAATTAAGATGATTTAGATATTGTTTTTTGTCGTTAGTTACAGCGAGTTTAGCACTATACTCTGATTGACTAACTAATTGTTGGACGCTAGTTTTTATACGATCAGCAGAAATTTCTTTATTATTTAAAATAAAACCAATCTGAGATAGATATATTTGTGAAAGTGATCTAAGATAAGTATCTTTATTGTCTAGGACAAATGCATTATTTTGCATAATTACAGCCTTGTCGAGACCCTCAGCACTGTTTTCGACATTTACACTTTGTGCAAAATACATAACAGAAACAAATTTCTTTGCATATGTATAAGTTAAGAAGATTGTTCCAATAATTAGAATCATCAATAATAGTATAGAGAAGAAGCTATGTCTTGGATCATCTAAGAAAGAAAACTTTATCACAGGAATACTTTTATTGTAAACAAGCATCCCAATTAAAACTCCACTCGACAAGAATGCAATCATGAGCATCGTTACATTTGGTGTGTATATGATACAAATAATCCAAGAATAGATAACGGTCAACAGTAAACTCAATAAGAAATAATTATTTAAACTATCTTTATAAGATACTTTCATAAATTTAAATCCTCGGCAGAGAATGGACAATATGAAAATCAAGAAAGCTACTGCACCCAGAACTCCAACGGTCGATAGTAGTGTTGGTAAAAATCCAAAACCAAAAGAAAAATCATTATTCCAAAATGGTGTAAGGTATATATCCGAAGGACGCCATTTCGCCCAATCAATAATAAAAGTATTTGGACCAGTTCCTAATACAGGATTATAGAAGAATGCTTTATAAGCAACATGAGCAGTTGAACTGATATTTGGACGAATATCTATATTTGGAATTGGAATATATTTATTTGTAAAAGAAGATATATTTGTTCCTCCTACAATAAACACGAAACAAATCAATATTGAAATCATAGCTACGAATGGGAACTTCTTTTTATTCTCTCCACCATGAAAGATAGCTACACCTGCTTGCTGAAAAGAAATACTATAAACAAGTAATACAACAGAGAAGATACCTACTAGAATCCAAACAAAAGAAATATTTATAATAGCCAAGAATACAAAAGACAAAACTAGTAGGAAATACTGTAAAAATTTAAAGATACCTTTACTCTTTAGTAGATCGATAGTATAGACACATAACAAGGCTATTAATCCAAAGAATATAGCGAAATCCGTCCATGTTCCAAATAAGTTACCGTAACTCACACTTCTTAAGAAATTACCGAAAATACCTGGTTTAATTAAATTACCGAGAATCAAAATTATCTCGAATAGTACTAAAACAGCAGCACTAGCAAAAAGTGAGATCTGGAAATACCAAAGTCTCCTTTCTGTTTGAAAATAAGTAGCAGACAAGAAGAATACCAAGAACATAATCAACATTGAAGAAAAAGTTCCGACTTCGAAACCACTACCAAAAAAAGATAGATTTTTGGAAACAGAGAAAAATGACGAAATCAAGAAAATCAAAGGGATAGCTAAGCCAAACAACACTGATCTATCCCGTGGTATGTGAAAAACTCCTTCACCTAATCTAGCTACTAACCAGAAACAAAGAGAGATAGTTATTCCGATTGAAAAGAAAAATCCTTTCGCTGCAAAAAGTGACATCGAGGAATAAGGCAAGAAGAAGAAGATAGAGATAAACACTGTTGCGAATAGTGAGACGAAAGAGAGTTTATTAATAAATGATATTGTTTTTTTTTCCATACAAATACTATGATAATTTTTATTTATAATTGATTTTATTATACTACACAAATAATTTTAAAACTACACTACAATGTTAATAAGTCTATCTTTTACATAAATCACTCTTTTAACTTCTTTTTCTTTAGTCCAGCTAATTATCGTTTCATTATTTAGAGCTTGTTTTTTAACCTCTGCTTCATCTGTGTCTTTTGGTATCAATATTTCTGCTCTAACTTTTCCATTAACTTGGATAATGATTTTCACCTCTTCATCTACTATTTTCTTACTATCGAACTTCGGCCACGGACTTTTATGAATCGATTTCTTTTCACCTGCATCTTGCCACATCTCTTCTGTCACATGTGGGGCAAAAGGTGCAAGGATTTGTAATAATTTCTTGAAATCATTTACAGATAAATTTTTGGTTTTTTCAAATTCATTTACGAAAACCATCAAACTAGAGACCGCGGTATTGAAACTCATGCTTTCGATGTCTTCTCCTACTTTTTTTATTGTTTTGTGTAAAACTTTTTCTAAATTTGAATCTGTTTTATTTTTTTTATTTAAAACTTGTTCTTGAATTTTCCAAACTTTTTCTAAAAAACGACGTGGGCCAATCAAACTTTCCATAGACCAAGAAACTGATTGATCAAAAGGACCCATAAACATCTCGTATAAACGCAAGGTGTCGGCACCGTAATTATTTATTATTTCTTCAGGAGAAACAGTATTGCCGAGTGATTTAGACATCTTGCTACCACCTTCGGTTAATATCATACCGTGACTCGTACGTTTCGCATATGGTTCAGATGTCGGGACTAATTTTAGATCATATAAAAATTTATGCCAGAAACGAGAATAGAGTAAGTGCAATGTCGTATGTTCCATACCACCGTTATACCAAGACACTCCATTTTTTAACCAATAAGACAAAGCTTTTTTACTGGCAAATTCTTTTTTATTTTTAGGATCAGCATAGCGTAAATAATACCAAGAGCTTCCTGCCCAATTTGGCATTGTATCAGTCTCACGCTTGGCAGGGCCTTTACAGACAGGGCATTTCACATTGACCCATTTATCCATAATAGCCAAGGGGCTTTCACCATTATCTGTCGGTACATAGGACTTTACTTTAGGAAGTGTTACAGGTAAATCTTTTTCTGGTACAGGAACATAGCCTTGACTGTCGGGGTCTGTTAGGGCACATTTTTCACAGTGTATTATTGGTATCGGTTCACCCCAGTAGCGTTGTCTTGAAAAGACCCAATCACGAAGTTTGAATTTCGTAACAATTTTTCCATTTACTTTTTCTGTTATCTCTTTTGCATCAACTAAAGGCTCATCGATAATTGGCAAATTGTATTTTGTAGCAAACCGTAAATCGCGATCATCGTGTTTTGGTACTCCCATAACAGCTCCTGTACCATAACTTGCCAATACATAGTCTGCAATCCACACAGGAACAACTCCCCCATTTGCAGGGTTTATAGCATTTACACCTTGAAGTACGATACCAGTCTTTTCTTTATCTTCTGCTGTACGATCGAGCTCAGATCTCTTGTTTGCACTTTTCAAATATTTCTCTACATCATTCCAATTCTTTATATTAGATTTTAATTTTTCTACCAATTCATGCTCTGGAGCAAGTACGACATAAGTCACACCAAACAAAGTGTCAGCACGAG
>JAYTNB010000055.1:0-2609 GCA_043748495.1 bacterium
ACAGAAGGACAGCCACAAGTCCGACTTGTGGCTGAATTAGTCCAGCACTACCAGCCCAAGGCAAGGCCTAGGGCTGATAGTGCTAAGTGTATAAATACTGATGTCTTGCCTAAGTAAAATGTTGGTAACCCCTGAGGCAAGACCTCAGGGGTTTGTGTATCTATGTACTAGTACGATGTTTATATAAACTACTTTTAAATCAGAAATTGGTAACAAAAAATCCACCATATGGTGGATTTTTTGAAATGATTCCCGCCGGTAACGCTATGCGTAGCATTTCGGGTAGATAAAGTTTGGATGAACTATATATTTTCTATTATATTTAAGAATTCTTCCCAAGATATCTCTAACAACCTTAAGTTATTACGAATAATAAATTGTGGTAATGGATTATCGTTTGGTATCACAATTGGACGCAATAAACCATTTCTTGTATATATAAAATGATCACCTTTTACTCTTTTTAATGAACAACCAAAATATACCAAAAATTTCTGAAACTTTTTATTTGATATATTTTGCTTTTTAGGCATAAGAAAGATTTATGGATTGCATATAATTAGAAACAACAACTGGTGGTTGCCAATTTGATTTTAATTTCTGCCAACCTAAATTTTGTAAAACAGTATCAGTAGAGCCATTTTCTGAAATCTCTTCAAAAAATATTTCTACTAATTCAGAAAAACGAGATTGTGCTTTGTTGTAAGTAGATGCTGATGTGGAAATATCTAAAGCTGGACTGTAAGCTATATACTTATTACCCTCTTTAAAAATTGTTATTGGTAAACTAATGTTTAGATTTATTTTCTTCATATTTACAGTATACACCACAAACCTAGAAAAATGCAAACTAAAGAAATCTCTCTATGAGAGTAGAATACTTTTATAGAGAGAGTACCCCCCAAAAAAAAATCACAAGTCCGACTTGTGGCTGAATTAGTCCAGCCCTAGGCATTGCCTAGGGCTGGGGGTTGGGGTTGAGTATATAAATACTGAAGTCTTGCCTAAGTAAAATGTTGGTAACCACTTAGGCAAGACCTCAGGGGTTTGTGTATCTATGTACTAGTACGATGTTTAGCTAAACTACTTATAAATCGAAAATTGGTAACAAAAAATCCATCGTACGGTGGATTTTTTGAAATGATTCCCGTCTGTAACACTATGCGTAGCATTTCGGGTAGATAAAGTTTGGAGAACATTTCGCAAGAACGGTTCTTGCGAGTCCCCTTGCGAGTCCACCTGTAGCGATAATTTTTTGCATAAATTAATATTCTTCTAAATTTAATAAATATTTTTCAGCATTTCTTATTTGAGCTCCACTACTAGACATCCTTTCTGTTTTCAAATTATAAACAACCTGAGTAGCATTAACCTTGTATTTTTCTTGGAAATATTCTAAAGTTTTGGATATATTTTCATCAGAAACTTTTGCTTCTATAATTTCTACTAAATCATTCTGATTATTGGCTATCGCAAAATCTACTTCTTTCTTTTCTTTAGTTTTTAGAAAACCCAAAGAATATGATGTCCCATGTATATCATTTTTTAATTTTATCTTTTTATACAAAGAAAAAGCAATAAAATTCTCAAATCTTGCTCCGATATCAGTAACTAATGCATAATCAAAAAAATATATCTTTGGTTCTTTCAAGATAGAACGAGAAATTTTAAAAGTATACGGTTTTACTATAAATATTACATATATTGCTTCTAGTATCTCGATATATTTTTTAACGGTTGCAGGTGAAATTCCTATATCTCTTGCTATAGCACTATAATTCAAAGAAGATCCGACTTTACTTTTTAAAGACTGATAAACTAAACGAATCGCATTTATTTTATCAATATCTTGAAATTCTAAAACATCTTGACCCAAAAGACTATCAGTGTACAAATTACGCCAACGATTAGCTTCTTCATTATCAGAAGCTAATAATGGTTCAGGAAAACCACTTCTTTCCATTAATAAACTAGAAACATTTTTTAAATCACTCCCTTCAAGCTCTGAAACGGTAAACGGGAATAAATGATGGATATAAAATCTCCCAGCCAAAGAATCGCCAACTTTTTTAAAAGCATCCATTCTAGCACTACCAGTAACTAAAATATGAATATTATCAGACTTTGTATCATACACACCCTTCAAATAGTTTTTCCATTTGGGTATTTTATGTATTTCATCAAATACAATTAGATCAACATCTAAGAGCCAAGATTGTTTTTTTATTATCTCTCTATGGTCAGAATTATCAAAATTGAGATACAATGGGTTTTTGTATTCTTTCATGATCTCCTTTGCAAGCCAAGTCTTACCAACTTGACGTGGTCCAACTATAAAAACCATTTTTTTCAGTAAATCTTCTAAAATTTTATTATATATTTTTCTTTTCATACGTTTTTAACCAATTATCACTTATATGACCATTTTACACGATAATTCAAAATAGTCAAGACTATTCGGAATAGTAATTCATTTTGGTCATAAAACAGCAATACCTACAACAAGGACCACCTAGCAAGAGTTCTTGCGAATCCTGAAAAGTCGAACCCTTAAGGTCTTGCCTAAGTAAAATGTTGGTAACCCTTAGGCAAGACCTTAAGGGTTTGTG
>JAYTNB010000056.1:0-11170 GCA_043748495.1 bacterium
AAAATATCGACAAACTAGGCACTATAGATCGTGAGCGATTAGTGACTAACCCATTGAGAATACTTGATTCAAAAGAAGAAAAAACAATAGAACTCAATATAAATGCTCCAGAATCTCTAGCTTTTTTATGTCCTGAATGCAAAAAACATTTCAAAGAAGTTCTCGAATATTTAGAAGAAATGGAAATACCATATAACATAAATAAATGTTTAGTTAGAGGACTATCGTATTACACTCGGACAGTTTTTGAAATCATGATTGCAGACAATGAAAATGAAGGTAAACTAACAACTATTTGTTCGGGTGGGCGTTACGACTATTTAGGCCGTCAACTCGGCAGTAAGCGCGACATCCCTGCAGTCGGCATCAGTATCGGTGTAGACCGTGTTGTCGAGGCGCCATGGTTTTCTAAACTTACTCCTCGTATTTTAAAAAAACCAAAGATATATTTTATCCAACTTGGCTTTGAAGCTAAATTAAAATCACTAAATGTCATCGAGATATTAAGAAAAGGTAAAATACCAATAGAACAATCCATCTCTAAAGACAATCTGGGTAGTCAGCTAGCCAATGCTGAAAAACTTGGTATGCCTTATGCGATTATTTACGGACAAAAAGAAGTTTTAGAAAATACTGTTATTTTCCGTGATATGGAAAACCGATCTCAAGTCAATGTCAAAATTCCAAAATTGTTAGAATATATTAAAAATTTATAGTATATGGTAGAAATAGTTCAACAAGGACACAAAGTTTTGCGAGAAATTGCAAAAGAGGTACCAGTGTCTGAAATAAAAAAAGAAAAAATCCAAAATATCTTAAAAGATATGAAGGAAGCCTTAAACAGTCAAGACGACGGGGTGGCTATTGCAGCACCACAAATTGCGGTTTCTTTGCGTATTTTTATTGTTTCAGGACGAATTTTTGATCACGATTTTATTCGTGGAGATAAAGAAAGTATGGATAAAAAAAGCAAGAAACAAACTCACGCAGACATGGTTTTTATCAATCCTGTTTTTATAAAAATGAGCAAGGACAAGAAGCTACTGCACGAAGGTTGTCTTTCTGTGCGTCCTATTTATGGTAAAGTTCGTCGTGCGACACGTGCGACGATCAAGGCCTATGATGAAAACGGCAAGGAATTTACAAAATCTGGAACAGACTTACTTGCTCATATTTTTCAACACGAAACAGATCATTTAGACGGCATATTATTTATAGATAAAGCTCGCGACACATATGAATCAAAACCCGAAGATACAAAATAATCTTTCTTTTGCATTTTTTGGTACGCCAGACATTGCAAGTAAGACACTAGAGATTTTAAAAGAAAACGGTTACATACCGAAAGTTATTGTTACAAATGAAGACACGCACTCTGGTCGTGGTTTATCTATACATGAATCCCCCGTATCTGTCTTTGCAAAAGAAAACGATATTCCTAGCTTAAAACCACAAAAATTAAATCGAGAATTTTTAGATGAGATTACAAAATATAATTTAGATTTAAATATAGTTGTAGCTTATGGCAAAATCATTCCCGAATCTGTGATCAATAATCCAAAACTCGGCACGATAAATATCCACTATTCTCTACTACCAAAATACCGCGGAGCCTCACCACTGGAACAAGCATTGTTAAATGGTGACACTAATACTGGTATAGCAATACAACAAATGGTTTATAAACTCGACGCAGGTGCAGTTATAAATCAAAAAGAAATACCCATAGACATAAATGATACAAAAGAGAATTTGAAAGAAAAACTAATTAAACTAGGTGCAGAATTATTGGTAAATACATTGCCAGACATTATAGACAGAAAAATAAACCCCATAACTCAAGACGAAACTAGAGCAACTATTTGTACTAAGATTAAAAAAGAAGATGGTGAGATAAATATAGAAAATAATGAAGATAATTTAAATTATAATAAATACCGTGCATTCTATGGCTGGCCTGGTATCTATTTCTTTATAGAGAAAAATAATAAAAAACTAAGAATAAAAATAAACAAAGCAAGTTTCAAAGACAACAAGTTTATCATAGAAAAAGTTACCCCAGAAGGTAAAAAAGAGATAGATTATCAAGAATTTTTAAAAAATTACAAATAAAATTATGAGTCAAAACATATTTAAAAATCAAGTACTACCATTAATAGCAACTGTCGTAACTTTCTTTGTATTGGTTTTTTTACTTTGGAGTGAAATAAAGATATTAAATCGTTTTACTAAAGAAGACATCTTATTGCCGATATCACTCGGAAGTATCCTTGTGGGTCTCACTATTTATTTAAAAACCTCTATCGACTTTGCGATATATATCGGTAAACTAATGGAGAAAAACAATACCTGGCGTAGCCGTATCGCTATAGAAATCGGAACCGGTCTGGGTAATGCATTGGGTACTATGGTTATTCTTGTAATTTGGGCATTTTTTAAAGAAGTTAAAATACTGCTTGCTTTGATGGTATTTATAGCGAGTCTCGTTTTGTTTAGATTAGCCGAAGAAGGTCTTCATCATGCATTGGAAATTAAAAATGCTTTTCCAACTTGGTTTGAGAAAATGATACATATGTTTGGAAAATATCTAGAAAGCTTTAATACTATCACGGGTAAAGTTTTAAAATATGTTATTCCAAATACAAAAATAAAAGACGCCAATAATTTAAATTTTGCAAAATTATTTGCAGTGTCTTTTACTGTACCATTTATCTTGGGTCTCGATGATTTTGCTGGTTATATTTCACTTTTCAATGTCGTTAATGTTTTTTCTTTCGCCATTGGAGTTTTCTTGGGTCATATGATACTAAACATATTCCTCTACATCTCTCCTTCTTATACTATCAAGCTCGTCAAAAACCCGATCATTTCACTACTTGGTACTATCGCCTTTGTAGGTCTCGGACTCTGGGGTCTGTACGAAGTCGTGCATATGATTTTATAAGTACTAAATAAAAAATACACTCGGGAGAGTGTATTTTTTATTTATCAGCTTATTTCACCGAAGCATTTTGCCATTCGGTATATTATTTATTACTTTATTTTATGTAGACACATCACTTTGTCACACTTTTTCTTTTTTTGCGTTATAATAGTAAAGAACATTAATTATGTCGCAAATAGATCAAGATACAATTAACGATGAAGTTCTATACACAGAGTATTTTACTCCTGTATTTAGGTACTTTTCTTTACGTACAAAAAACTACGACACTGCCACTGACCTAACCTCATCTACTTTTCTCAAATTCTTAAAACAAGAAAACAAGGGTACAGATAGAAATCACAGCATCAGATTACTTTTTACTATTGCCCGCACACAGATCATTGATCATTGGCGTTATAAAAAACGTCACCGAAGCGAGTCTTTAGAAGAAAGTGAAGAAGATTACAAGAGTAATGACCCCGACCCTCAAGAAAGTTTTGAGAATCAACAAGATATTAACCTAGTGAGAACTGTTTTAGATAGTTTAGAAGACCAAGAAAAAGAAATCGTGACCTTGCGCATAACAAGTATCATGACTTATGAGGACATCGGACAGAGTCTAGGTATAACCAGTGACAATGCCCGCCAGATATATTCGCGAAGTTTAAAAAAGATTAAAAAGTTATTAGAAGAAAAGAATATTAATTACGATACATAAAATGGAAAACGAAGAAATAAAAATTGAAAACTTTTTAAAGACCAAAATATCAAAATTGGTTCCTTCTCGTACCCTTTTCCAGAATGTCACAAAAGTAAAAGACGAGCGTAATACATATATGAAGGCTGGTATACCTTCACCTTATCAACTAAACACTTCTTTTTTTATGAAAAAAATAGCATTTGTTGGTATTCCATTATTAGTTATAGCTTTTTTAGTTATAAACAAAGTGGATGTAAAAAAAGATGAACTAGCGCAAGTAGATACAACTATGTATAATGAATCTGTCGAAAGCATTATAGATAGTTTCTCTACTGATGATGAAAGCGACATAACCCTCGCACAATCAGAGCAAGACGAAACAAATCAATTAGAAACAGAGATAGATTTATTTAATAATTTTAAAACATCACCATATGAAAACAATATTTAAAACAACAGCCGCAACTTTGAGTTTATTAGCACTTACTTCCCCATTAGCAATTTTTGCCGAGACTCCAGAAGTTACAACAACTATGGAGAAACCTGAAAAGAAAGAGATGAGAGAAGAAAAAGAAGGTAGAAAAGAAAATAAAGGTCCCCAAACAAATAAAAACTTTTGTGCAACCATAGACACAGTTGGTGCAAAAATTTTAGCTGAAGTAAATAAAAAAGATTTAAACTTGAAAAGTAAAAAGTCTGATCGTTTATTAAAAGTAGAAGACAACAGAAAAGAACGTGATTTGAAACTTTCAAATGAAAGAGGTATCCGTTCTACAAAAAACGACAGTCGTTACACTTCACTTACAAACAAAGCAACTACAGACGCACAAAAAGCTGCTGTAGCAGCCTTCAAGACTGCAAGTGACGCAGCTATAGCAAAAAGACAATCTGCTGTAGATACTGCTATAGCAGCTTACAGAACAGCTGCAGACGCGCTTATAGCTTCAAAACAAGGTGGACTTGATACAAGTATTGCTACTTTCCAAACAAGTATAAACAGTGCTATTGCAACTGCAAAAGCAAGTTGTACAGCTGGGTCAGATAGTGCAACTACTAAACAAACTTTCCAAGCAAGTATAAAAACTGCACGTGAAGCTTTTAAAGCAACTAAAGTAGATACTGATTTGAAAAACAGTTTAAAGACTCTTTCAGAGACTCGCAAGACTGCAGTCGATGCTGCTATTGCAACATTCAAGACTGAAATGAAAACTGCTCAAGACGCATTGAAACTCGCTTTTGTAAAATAGTTTTTTACAAAAAAAAGGACCACTTGATTAATTTAATCAAGTGGTCCTTTTTATTAATACATCCTCGTTGCTGAGGATAGAAAATTTATGTTTACTTCTCTTTTTTTTAAATCAACATAAATTTTACGTTGTTTGTTGCCGATATGCATAACAAGTCCTCCCCCAGGTTGAGCAAAAATACTCACTGTGGAGAGATCTTCATCAAAGTATACTGGTTCCAAAAGAGCTGATATCGTTGAACCATTTAGTGCATGTCCGATTAAAGCACTCGGAACTATTTTTTGCCTTTTTTGATTACAAACATGGATAAACTCTTTATGTTCATTTTCAACATAGAATCCAACCCTAACAGGGCTCGATCCATTCGTTATAACAAATACTTCAGCGTACACTAACTTAAAATTTTTTTTGGGGTTTTTTTTCATTATATTAATTATTTAAAGTACCAACACCTTGTTAGCACATTTTAATTTCCATAAAGAAACTAAAGTGCACCAACAAAATGCAATATTATTTAAATACCGTAATTCCCCTTTCTTTCAAAGAAAACAAAACTTATATCAATAATATCACAATAATTTACTTTGTCAATAAAATTGACCCCCAATCTTTGCTTTTTTAGTTATTTTTTGTTACTATAATCAGAGCCTTAAAAGGCTAAATTCCTCGGTAGCTCAGCGGTAGAGCAATCGACTGTTAATCGATTGGTCGTAGGTTCGATCCCTACCCGGGGAGCAATATACAAAAAATCACCACTTGTTGGTGTTTTTTTGTATATTGCTCCCCGAGCGAGACAACTGTTTGTCTCGCGTGGTAGGGATCGAAAACCTTTTCCGTACGAGCTTGCGAGGTGGAAAAGGTGTACTGAACCTATAAGGTTCGATATGTGTACTCACGTCCCTACACCCCCCCCCCGGGGGGGGCTGGCTTGACAAAAAGGTTAATTAATTATACAGTGTCCTATTTCAAAGGTGGATAGATCTCTTTCACATTACATTGTATTTGATTGGTTCTCAGAGGAGCTTTTGGCTTTTGTGATAACCAATTAAATAATCAAAAAAAAATGGAAACAACCACTGACGCTAGTTTAGTAAGTAAACACGGTTTAAAAAAGATAAAAAAAGGCAAAAAACCGTCTAAATCATTTTTGGAAATCAGGAACCCCAAAATAGTCTTTCAGAAAGCTATTTTCTATTGGGGTCTAATAAGCAACCTATTTGAATCAAAGAAAAATTCAGAAAGTCTTCTTTCTAATTTTTTATTTGTTCAAGATCAACAAATTTTACAACTTCAACAAAATGGTGGTATACCTAATCTCTTAGTGAGGATAAAAAACGAAGAGGGAAAAATTAGAAAAGGACAAGTTGATTTTTATCTCCTATCAGAAGAAGGAAAAGTTCTTGATCTTGATTTTCATAGGCCAGAAACTAAATACCGTTATTATTTAGACCATTTGCAAATACATGCAAAGGAGATAAATAATAACACAAAGTTAGCTTATGTAATTCTTACTTCACCTAAGCTTGTTGGTTTTAATATTTTCAGCTTTAAACAATTTGATAATCTTTTTATTGGTGACAAATCATCAGGAATTAGTTTTTGTGAAGAAATCGAAGATGATATTGATATACAAGAAAAACTAGCAATTAAACGTGAAGAAGAGCATTGGAGACAAATTGAAAAACGAAGAAATAATGGCGAAACAATACATATTTGCCCCGCTTGTGGTAATGAATGGAATAATAACTATTGTCGTTATTGTGGTCATCCACACTAAAAATTATAAAAGTCCACCTCTCATTATGACGTTAAGGGCTTTTTTATTTCCTTAAAATTGCCATTCGAACATCACTACAATGAACTCAGTGTAAACTCTCTCTCTCGTTCGGAGCCTCGAAAAATTATCTTAGGAATAAGATTATTTTTTGTTAGTTCTGAAATATCATTACCTGATGGAATGAGTATTAACCGTTCTTACACAACTGTAAATGATATTAGGAGCTTTCGTGATATAATTTAAATATGAAAAATACATATATAAAAATTTTTGCAGGAGTGTCTTATGTCGCTATGGTAATTGTAAATTTCTTGGCTAACAGTTTACCTATAAATAATCGTTCTACTGGTGTCATATCAGATGCCTATCCTAATTTGTTTGCACCAGCTGGTCCAGCGTTTTCTATTTGGGGTTTAATTTATCTACTACTTGCTGGATATGTGATATATCAGTTTGTAAAAAAATCTCAGAACATTGAAAACATCTTGCATAAAATTAATCCACTTTTTATTTCAACTTCTATTGCAAATATCTTGTGGATATTTGCTTGGCATTATGACTACATCGGACTTTCTGTATTGATTATGACGACATTGCTTGTACTTCTTATTAAAATTGCTGACATCCTAAGAATAGAAAAGTTTACAACGCTCTCAAAAATTTTAATTTGGACTCCTTTTAGTGTGTACTTTGGTTGGATTACAGTTGCTACAATTGCCAACATAACAGTATTTATGGTTAGTATCGACTGGAATGGATTTGGTATCGCTGATTTTGTGTGGACAAGTATTATTTTACTCGTCGGAGCACTTATCGGAATTTTGAGAATGCAAAAAGATAAAAACATCCCCTATGGTATGGTTCTAATCTGGGCATATTCATGGATACTTTTTAAACACATGTCTATAGGTGATTTTGGCGGACAGTATCAAAGTGTTATCGTAACGGTTATTGTATGTCTCATATTGTTTATATTTTCTGTTGGAAAAGTATTTTATAAAAAATAAATCATTATCCTGTTTACAAATATATTTTTTTTATTTGGTGGATTTTTGGATAAACAGGAGAATGTGTTACTATGAACTTATTATCAGTTTATTTATTAAATATGAACATAACAAAAAAGATTTTAGGTAGTATGTTTGCTTTAGGTTTATTGGTGACAAATTATAACGTTGCTTTTGCAGCTATAAATGCTGATTTAGAAGCTCAACTAACTGGTCCGTCTTCTGTAGCTATATCAACTCCCACAGTTTACACAGCGACTGTAAAGAACCTTGGTAATAGTACTGCTACAAATGTAAAAATCGTGATTACAATGCCACTTACAGATACTAGTCCTCAAGTCTACATATTGGGTGATGTTTCTGGATTGGATTCAAAGTGTCAGATAGTTTCCAAGAAAATTTCTTGCAATATGGGACAATTAAAGAAAGGTAAATCAGCGAGTATAAGTTACACTTACAAAGCTCCTGTATCTACAAAGTTGCTTACCATGACTAACACAGTATCTTCTGATATAGCCGACAATAACAGTGGAAACAACCAATCTGTATTTACTCCTAGTTTAAATTATCCAGACAGAGCTATAGTATCTGCTAATTTAAATAATTCTCACTGTACTGGTACAAATCTAACTTCATATTTTGAATGTTTACTATTCCCTAGTTCACTTTCAAGTCACAACATCACACTAAACAGTGATTTCACCATAACTTTCAGTGAGCAAGGTTACACTGGAACTTGGTCACAAACTAATGCAAAGCAATTAAAATTCGAATACTTTGATATAAATGGTAAAGTTGCAGAATTCAATGGCTTCGCTATCAATGGTGCTAATTGTTTTGATGGTATGACTACATTCTTCCCTAACTCTACTTATGTCAGTCCTTATCACGTTTGTATTCAATAGATTTAAATTCAATCAGGGAAACGTCACGAAAGTGACGTTTTTCTTTTGTTTAAAAGAAATGCTATAATCATTTTATAAAATAACTTTATGGAAATACAAACCTTAGAAATCTTGAAAGCTATAATTTTAGGAATTGTCGAAGGTATCACCGAGTTTTTACCTATCTCATCTACTGGGCATTTAATACTGGTAAATGAATTTATAACTTTTGATAAAAACTTCACAGTTCTTTTTGATATCGTAATCCAATTGGGAGCTATCCTTGCTGTTTTATTTTATTTTATAAAAAAATTGTGGCCATTTACTAATGATAAAATAAAAAATAAAGAAACATTAGATATCTGGTACAGAGCTATCGTTGGTGTAATCCCCGCTTTGTTTTTTGGATTTCTATTTGCTGGCTTCATTCAAGAAAAGTTATTTAATCCTCTGGTGGTTGCTATCTCCTTACTCGTTGGTGGTCTAGTGATTCTATTTATTGAAAACAAAGAAAATAAAGCTCAGATTATTTCGATCAAAGACCTAAGTTACAAGACGGCTTTCTTAATCGGATTAATTCAGTGCTTATCTATGATTCCTGGAGTTTCCAGATCAGCTTCAACGATAATTGGAGGTATGGTCTTGGGAGCTTCTCGAGTGGTGGCTACTGAATTTTCTTTCTTTTTAGCTATCCCTACGATGATTGCTGCATCAAGTTATAGTTTATTGAAATATAATGGTGTTTTAGATAAAAACCAATTTTTTATACTAGCTGTTGGTTTTATAGTTTCTTTTATTGTAGCCTTGTCTGTAATAAAACTGCTAATGAGTTTCGTTAAAAATAACAATTTTAAAATATTTGGATATTACCGAATAATCCTCGGACTAATAATTATCCTTTATTTCTCGATAAGATAGTACCACGACATATCGAACTTTTTTCAGAAATACCATAAAAGTCTATAGACCAGACTATTGACTTTTTCTATTTAAAAGTGTATAATAAGCACAAATTTAAAAACTAAATAAAATGAAAAAAAAAGAAATGGAAAAAACTAGTCAAACAACGCTAGTTTCATCGTTGTTAAATTCAAGAATAATAACTGGTGTGATAACGTTCGTGTTATTATTCGTCGGTTTTACTATTTATGCGTACTCAGAATTTAATATATTGAGTTTAGGACGTTTCAATGTTTTAAATTTAGCTTTCGGTGAAGGAATAATACTGGTAACAGTACTTATAATAACAACCTTGTATTCTAGACTGAAAATTGAAGGTTTTACAATTTTTATTGTTATGTTATTTATTTTGTTCATAACAATAAGATATGAACATGACAATTTATTGTTCCAAATCTTGCATGCAAGTCTCTATGTTGCAAGTATTCTTGTCTTTACTTTTGCAAAAAGAAAAGATAAAGAAGAAGAAGAAGAAAAAGAATAGAACAACAACCAAAAAAAAGGGTTTGCAAATGCAAATCCTTTTTTCATATTTAAGTTATCATAGAAATCATTTACTTCCTATCCTCAAACTAGATAATAACTATCTTAGTGTGCTCCAACAGCATGGTTCGTATTCGCTCTTGAACGAGTAGCTAATCTAAAGAGAATAATAACAATCAAAATTAGAAATATTAACAACACCCATCCAAAGAAACTATTTGGTACAAAGTTACTATTACTTGCACTTGCTCCGAAATTACTAGAATCGATATTAGTTACCGGTCTAAGAACTACTCCATCTGAATTTACAACATTTCTATTTGAATCATTTGTAGAGTTGCTAGAGTTCGAATTATTAGAGTTCGAAGTTGTAGAAGAATTACTGTTTGATGAACTAGAATTATTTTTAGAAGTACTAGAACTAGTATCAGAAGTATTCTTGTTTGTAGAAGAAGTTGTCGAGTTTGATTTTTTATTTTTATTACTTAAATCAACATAATCATTTTGATCATAAGTAACTAATCCAGTCTTTGCTTCATAAGTATAATTTGAACCATTATCATAGTAAGGATCTGATTTTATAGATGGAGCTATTTTGATTGAATTATCAAAATCACTTGGCATATAAGCAAGAGTAGTTGTTCCAACAAATAATATAACAAAAGCAACGAAACCTATTGTATTTTTTATTGTTTGATTTTTCATTCTGGTATTATAGCATACTATTATACATTTTGTCAAGTACCCTATTTATCTCTAAAATAGTATACTTAAAACCATAAAATAACCATATATTATATGAACCCATTTGAAAATGCATTACAACAATTAAACCGTGCTAATAGTGTACAGAGCTTTAATCCAGAGTTTTTAAAGAGATTCGATAACCCTAACCGTGAAGTCCGTATTTCTATCCCTGTGACCATGGATGACGGTCATTTAGAGATATTTGAAGGTTATCGTGTCCAATACAACAATGCTCGTGGTCCATACAAAGGTGGTATTCGCTTCCATCAAGACACTGACATAAATGAGGTCAAGGCTCTGGCCTTTTGGATGACACTCAAATGTGCGGTTGTAGATATCCCTATGGGTGGCGGTAAGGGTGGCATAACTGTTGATCCAAAGAAACTTTCCAAAGTTGAATTAGAGAAACTTTCTCGTGGTTGGATAAAAGGCATGGCGC
>JAYTNB010000057.1:0-14139 GCA_043748495.1 bacterium
ATAAAGAAATGGCTGGGGTTTATGCCTTTTTGCCACTTGGAGTAAGGGTTATTGAAAATATCAAAAAGATAATTAAAGAAGAGATGAATCTAGTTGGAGGTCAAGAATTATATATGACTACTCTTCAACCTAAAGATATTTGGGAAAAAACAGATAGATGGGATGATGAAAAGGTGGATAATTGGTTCAAAACAAAATTGAAAAATGGCGAAGAATTAGGTGTTGGACTAACACACGAAGAACCAATAGTCGATGTAATTTCAAATTATGTTTCTTCATATAGAGATTTACCTTTATCTGTATATCAAATACAAAATAAATTTAGAAATGAACTTCGAGCCAAATCAGGGATATTGCGTGGACGTGAATTTATAATGAAGGATATGTATTCATTTGCTCGCACAGAAGAAGAACATTTAGAAATTTATGAGAAAGTGGCTGAAGCATATCATAAAGTTTATAAAAGACTTGGAATTGGGCATTTGACTTATCGCACTATTGCTGATGGTGGAATTTTTACAAAAAAATTTAGTGATGAATTTCAAACCCTTTCTCCAATAGGTGAAGATACTATTTATATTGATGAAGAAAAAAATATTGCTGTAAATAAGGAAGTTTATACAGATGCAAATTTAGAAAAATTAGGTATTGATAAAACAAAATTAGTTGAAAAAAGATCTATAGAAGTTGGAAATATTTTTCCGCTTGAAAGTAAATACACAGATGCATTAAATGTTTACTATACAGATGAAAAAGGTGAAAAAAGGTCTATAATTTCTGGTTGTTATGGTATTGGAGTCAGTAGAACTATGGGAGTTATAGTTGAAATATTTTCTGACGACAAAGGTATCATATGGCCTGAAAGTATCTCTCCATTCAAGGTTCACTTACTTGTATTAGGCGAAGACGAAAGTGTGCGCAAAAACGCTGATCATATTTATGATATTTTACTAAAAAATAATATTGAAGTTCTGTTCGATGACAGAGAAGCTTCTGCTGGAGAAAAGTTTTCTGATTCAGATTTAATTGGTATTCCGTACCGCATTGTTGTCTCGAAAAGAAGTATCGCTGATGGTGGTTATGAATTAAAAAAACGCACAGAAGATAAAGGTAGTATCATATCTGAAGAAGAGTTATTAAGTCTATTAAAATAAAATGTTAAAAAAGTTTTACAAAATGTTTTCAAATGATATAGGAATAGATTTGGGTACAGCAAATACCTTGGTTTATCTAAAAGGTCACGGAATCGTTATCAACGAGCCGTCTGTTGTTGTTCTGAATACAAAAACTGGACAAATTGTCGCAGTTGGTGCTGCCGCTAAGTCAATGTTGGGTCGCACTCCAGGTCACATACGCGCAGTTCGTCCTGTTGTCGACGGAGTTATTTCAGATTTCGAAGTAACAGAAGAAATGTTGTCTTATTTGATAGGAAAAGCTGAAAAGATATCTAAAAAGTTTTTACGCCCACGTGTTATCGTTGGTGTGCCAACAGGTATAACCAATGTTGAGATTCGTGCAGTAGAAGATGCTGCACTGTCGGCTGGAGCACGTGTTGTTTATATCGTGGAGGAACCGATGGCAGCAGCTATAGGTATACGTGTCCCCATAAAAGAAGCAATCGGTTCAGTTATCGTTGATATCGGTGGTGGTACAACAGATGTCGCGGTGATAGCTCTCGGAGGAGTTGTTGGTTCAAAGAATTTAAAAATTGCTGGTGATTTATTTAATACAAATATTGTAAATTACATGAAAGATGAATTTAAATTACTCATTGGCGAACGAACTGCTGAAACAGTAAAGATAGCTATCGGCAATGTGATGCCAGACTTACCAATGGAAGTTGAAGTCCGAGGTAGAGATCTAGTAACTGGGTTACCAAGACAAGTTTTAGTTACAGATGCTGACATCCGTGAAGCCATCCTGCCTGCAGTTCTAACTCTAATAGACGGAATAAAAGAAGTTCTAGAAACTACTCCACCTGAAATACTTTCGGATTTAATGCAACGCGGTCTGATACTCTCTGGGGGCGGGGCACTTTTACGGGGACTCGATGTGATGATTGAAAAAGCCATAAAAATACCTGTTTATGTTGCCGAGGATCCTCTAACTGCGGTTGCTCGTGGGACAGGTGTCATACTAGATGAATTCGATGAATACAAAGAAGTGCTTCTAAATACTGATAATGCATAAATTTCTAGATAAAAAACAAAGAAATAATAAAACCAAATTTAGGAATAATATAATAATTTTTATTATTTTGTTTTTGTTTGTTTTATTTGGTTTCTTTTCTTTTTTAAACAGAACTATCTATATACTAGGTCGTCCTTTTTGGCGTAGCGAGAATAACATAGTTTCAAGTTTCAAAAATATGACATATTATCTTGCAACTAAAAAATATTTAGGATTGCAAAACCAGAAATTAAACCAAGAAAACCAAGAATTAAAATTGGTTGTGGATGATTACAATATTTTAAAAAATGAAAACATAAAACTAAAAGAATATTTTGGACGTATTGCTCCGGAACACAAATTTGTCCTAGGTACTGTGCTACTGAGACCTAATCGTTCGCCTTACGATACTCTAGTTATAGACATCGGTTCAAATATGGGCTTCAAAGAAGGAGATAAAGTCTATGCTGACGTCACTCATCCTATAGGTACTATTTCACAAGTAAATCCTTATACAGCAAATGTTGTTTTGTATTCAAATCCAAACACGCAAACAGACGTTATGATAGATGGACTAGAAACAACTGTTAATCTAGTTGGTCGTGGTGGTGGTAATTTCGAGATGAGTACACCTCATGATTTTGAAGTACCAAGCAATGCTGTCGTTTTCTTGCCAACACTCAATTCTGAAGTTATCGCTACTGTTGCTGGATTGCTATCTAAACCAACGGATTTAAATAAAAAATATCTATTAAAAACAAAAGTAAATATTCAGAATATAAAATTTGTCCAAGTAAAGAAAAATTAAAATGAAAGCCCTTACTTTTAATATAGAAAAAAAATTAAAAAATAGTTTAGGACGTGCGGGTACGATAGAGACTCCTCATGGCAATATTTTAACACCGAGCTTTGTTGTTGTCGGTACAAAAGCCACAGTCAAAGCTATGACACCAGAAGAAATTTTAGCCCAAAATGTCCAGGTGGTTTTGGCAAATACTTATCATCTACTATTACAACCCGGTGATGAGTTAGTAAAACAAGCCGGTGGATTGCATAAATTTATGAATTGGCACGGGCCGATGATGACAGATTCGGGTGGCTTCCAAGTTTTTTCTCTGGGTGTGGCCTATGGCAAGGAAATTTCTAAAGTTGTTTCTATTAATGACCCGTCACTTTTGATACCAGAGCGCTCGACAGCGCTCGATGGTGCGACTCCACTAGCAAAGATCGGTAACGACGGTGTGTCTTTTAAATCACATATAAATGGCGATCTGCATTACATCACTCCTGAAAAATCTATCGAGATACAACACAATCTCGGGGCCGATATTATTTTTGCTTTTGATGAATGTACATCTCCAACAGAAGATGATCGTTATCAAGACGAAGCATTGTCGCGCACTCATGCTTGGGCAAAGAGATGCCTAGATAGACATAAAGAATTAGAGGAGGAGAAACTCGCTCATCCTCAGGTCCTCGGGTCGCCTTTACAGAGTGTTAAAAATGAAAAGGCTCAACCAGACCATTCGTCTGATCAAGTTTCTCCTTCTCCGCAGGCACTTTTTGGAATAGTCCAGGGCGGGCGCAACGAAGCACTTCGTAAAAAGTCTGCCAGTGTTATAGGGGCGATGGATTTCGACGGCTATGGTATTGGTGGTTCTTTTGCTAAAGAAGATATGGAAAAAGCGTGTAAATGGGTAAATGAGATTTTACCAGAAGAAAAACCAAGACACTTATTAGGAATAGGTGAACCAGAAGATTTATTTATGGGAGTAGAAAATGGTGTCGATTTATTTGATTGTGTGGGGCCGACACGCATCGCTCGCAACGGCACATTGTTTACTAAAAAAGGAAAGATAAATATATTGAACGCCGAATTTGTTTCTGATTTTAAACCAATAGAAGATGACTGTAGATGTAGTACATGTTCACCTCGCCCAGATGGCGGTGTAAACTATACTCGTGCCTACCTGTCACATCTTTTCCGTGCAAAAGAAATGCTCGGTGCAACATTGGCATCTATTCACAATATTTACTTCATAAACAAACTCGTCGCTGATATGCGCACCTCAATTCTTGACGACAGTTTTTTTGAATTTAAAGAAGAGTTTTTAAAGAATTATTTGAGATAAATTATAGAAATACAAAATCCTCTTTTTTAAAAAAGTACTTTACTTAACTAAAGTACTTTTTTGTTTGCTTTTTTGGTGTATATATTGTATGGTAAAGACAAATTTTCTATAAAAAATCAATAAAAATCGGTTTGATCCACCTACGGATTATCTTCTTTTAAGACTATGAAAAATGAAATAATCTATCCAGGGCAAGATCAATTTTACAAAGGTAAAGTTAGGGATCTGTATTACATTGGTAATGTAATAGTTGCAAAAACAAGCGACAGAGTGTCAGCTTATGATGTTGTGTTACCAATTGAAATTCCTAAAAAAGGAAATATTTTGAATTTGATTTCAGCTTATAATTTCGAACAAACAAAAGATATTATTCAAAATTGTTTGTTAGAGATACCAGCTCCAAATACTTCTATTTGGTTAAAAACAATACCTTTTAAATTTGAAGTTATTGTTCGTGCTTATAATACAGGGTCATTTTACAAAAAATACAATAAAACTAAAACTAACCCTTGGGGGTATGATTATGTAGACGAATCTAGAAATCATAATGGGAAACTTCCTTTTTTGTTTGTAACTCCAACTACCAAAGCCGAACAAGGTCACGATGTGGATATATCTTCAAAGGATATCATTAAACTTGGTTTGGCTACTGAAAAAGAATGGCGTTACATATTTGCAACAGCAATTAAGTTATTTGAAAGAGGTCAAAAATTAGCTGATGAAAAAAACCTCATTTTAGTAGATACTAAATATGAATTTGGTAAAACTAAGGATGGAGGTATTTACCTTATTGACGAAGTACATACCCCAGATTCCAGCCGTTATTGGATTAAAGATTCTTTTGATAAAGATAATAATCCAGTAGCTCTTTCAAAAGAATTTTTACGTGAATATCTTATAAGTAAAGGATTTGAAGGGAAAGACGGACAAATTGTGCCAGATATTGATGAGGATACCATAAAAATTGTTTCTGATAAATATCTGAAACTATTTAATTTAATCATTCCTGAGGATCATAAATTTTACTGGGAAGTCAGTAATGTATATGAAGAAAATAAAATAGAAGAATCTATTTTAAAATCTTTACAAGAAGTTCGTTTTAAAATTGAAGGTCCTAAGGTTAGTGTTGTAATGGGAAGTTTGAGTGACTTACCAATTATGCAAGAGGCAATTGCTGTTTTAGAAAAAGCAGATGTTGTTGTTGAAGTTGGTATTGTTTCAGCTCACAGGACACCAGATAAATTAACAAAATATGCTCAAAATCTTTTGGATCGTGGTGTAAAAGTTGTTATCGCTGGTGCTGGAGGAGCTGCACATTTGCCAGGTATGATAGCTGCAAATACTATTTTGCCAGTTATCGGTGTACCAGTTAATTCATCGAAATCGATTGATGGTTGGGATTCGATACTTTCGATTTTGCAAATGCCTGCAGGTGTACCTGTTGCAACTATGGCTAGAGATGGCGCTGAAAATGCTGGATTGTTAGCATTGCAAATTTTAGCAACAAACGACACCTGGTTAACAAATTATTTGCTCGATTTTAAAAATCAATTAAAAGACAAAGTTTCAGCCATGCAAGAAAAAGTTAATGAAAATTATTTTTTTGGAGGCTAAGCTAAAAGTTTATTATTTAAAATAGCGTGGAAAACCACGCTATTTTTTTGTTGCTTTTTTCATGTATATGTTGTATTGTAAGAAAAAATAATTTCTTCAAAATTAAACAAAACAATATGTTAACAAAAAGACTCGAAAGAGCAAAAAGTAAAATTATCCTTCCATTAGATGTGGATAGTTTAGATACGGCTTTTGACCTTATAGACAAATTACATCCTTATGTTGGGATGTTTAAAATAGGTTTCGAACTTATTACGGCGGGACTTGCTCCAAATATAATCTCATATATAAAAGAAAAAGGAAGCAGTGTTTTTTATGACGGCAAGTTTAACGACATTCCTAATACAGTTGGAAATGCAGCAAAGGCTGCCTCAAAACTTGGTGCTAAGATTTTTAACATTCATGCATCTGCAGGAAAGGAAGCAATGAAAGCCGCAGTTGAAAACAAAGGAGAAGCAGAAGTTTTTGTGGTAACTGTACTAACTTCTATCAGTAATGATGATTCACAAATTATTTTTGGTAATTCTTCAGAAGGAAAAGTTTTACAATTTGCTTTACATGCTTCTCTTGCTAATTGTGATGGAATAATATGTTCACCACAAGAAATATCTTCATTACGAGCTTTAAGTCAATTGTCTGGGTTAAAAATAATGACACCAGGTATTCGCCCAGAATTTTCGCAAGTAAATGATCAGAAAAGAGTGATGACACCTGCTGAAGCTATAAAAGCTGGTGCTGATTATTTGGTTATTGGGAGGCCAATAACACAACCTGATGGTATGACACAAGAAGAGGCTGCTCTAAAAGTTTTAGAGGAAGTAGCTTCAGCTATTGATGAAATAGAATAAAAAAATAGGGTTAATAATTTATAGTCTTAAAAAGCTGGACGTATTGAGCCGGCTTTTTTTATTTCTAAAATAACGTAAAGTATACTTATAAGGATTGATTTGTTTTGTTTTAAAATTATGTTATTATAATAGAAAGTTTTAAAAGTTATCATGGCATAATAATTTGAAATCGAAAACGTCGGAACATTGTTCCAACTTTTTTTATTTCTAAAAATAGCGTAAAGTATACATATGAAGGACAAGATTTTTCAATTAAAAAGCGACTACAAGCCTGATGGTGACCAACCCGAGGCTATTAAACTTTTGGTGCAGGGTCTCGATAAAGGTTTTAAAAAGCAGACATTGTTAGGTGCGACAGGAACTGGCAAGACTTTTACCATGGCCAATGTCATCGCCCAGCATAACAAACCAGCACTCGTTATCGCTCATAATAAAACATTGGCAGCGCAGTTGGCTCAAGAATTCCGGGAATTTTTCCCAGACGCAGCGGTGCACTACTTTGTGTCTTACTACGACTACTACCAACCCGAAGCATACATGCCAGCTAGCGATACATACATTGAAAAAGATGCGCAAATAAATAAAGAAATAGATCGCTTGCGTCATGCCTCAACACAAGCCCTCCTTACTCGTCCGGACTGTATCATTATCGCGTCTGTGTCATGTATCTATGGTCTAGGGAGTCCCGAAGAATATGAAAAAGTAAATTTGAAATTAGAAGTTGGTATGAATATGGATCGGACAACTTTAATAAAAAAACTCGTCGAAGTTCATTTTGAACGCACTAATGCAGATATCAACTCTGGACAATTCCGTTCTGTTGGTGGCAATGTGGAAATAATGCCCGTGTCCGAAACTTTTGTATACAAAGTAGAATTTTCTGGTGGCAAGATCGCAACTATATTAAAAGTCGATCAAGTTTCGTCGCATATTTTAAGTAATGAGAAAAATATTTTTCTTTTTCCAACGAAACACTTCATCACACAAAAAGACCAACTAGCCAAAGCCATAAAGAATATTAAAAAAGAATTAGACGACCAAATTAAAAAGTTCGACAAAGAAGGCAAGTTGCTCGAGAAAGAAAGAATCAGTCGGCGAACAAGTTATGATTTAGCGATGATAAAAGAGATAGGGTACTGCAACGGTATCGAAAATTATTCACGACAACTCTCGGGTAAAAAAGCAGGTGAAGCTCCAGAAACATTGTTGTCTTATTTCCCAAAAGCTCTCCAGAAGCAAGGCTTCAAGGGTTCCAGAAGCCTTGCTTCTGGAGATGGTGGTTTCCTAACCATTATCGATGAATCACACGTCACATTGCCACAGCTCGGTGGTATGTATGCCGCCGATGCCTCACGTAAAACAACATTGGTGGACTTTGGTTTTCGATTGCCTTCAGCAAAAGATAATCGCCCACTAAAAAAAGAGGAATTTGAAGAACGTGTTGGTCAAGTCGTCTATGTTTCGGCGACACCGTCTATAGTTGAAAAAGAAACAAGCGAGCAAATTGTTCAGCAGATAATTCGTCCAACTGGATTGATTGATCCAGAGATTATTGTACGTCCTGTCAGTGCAAGTTCGCAGTCTACAAAGCAATCTGAGAGGTCCTCGGGTGAAATCGCCAGACCATCAAAAAATCCTGCAAGCTCGCCTTATCCAGCTAAATCATCTACAAAATTAGATGATCGCTCGACCCAATCACAGATTGGGTATAGAGGTCAAATTCAAGACTTGATAGTCGAAGCCGAAAAGACAATCAAAAAAGGTTTTCGTGTTTTGGCGACGACTTTGACGAAACGCATGGCCGAGGACTTATCTATTTATTTGAAAGAGAAGGGGATGAAAGCCGAGTATTTGCACAGTGAGATAAAAACAATCGAGCGTATTCAGATACTGACGGCATTTCGTCGTGGTGATATCGATGTTCTCGTCGGAGTTAACTTATTGCGTGAAGGGTTAGACTTACCAGAAGTTGCACTCATAGGGATACTTGATGCTGATAAAGAGGGCTTCTTGCGTAGTGAGACTTCGCTTATTCAAACTATTGGCCGCGCTGCGCGCAATGCAGAGGGCAGAGTTATTTTATATGCGGACAATATGACCAAATCGCTCGATAGTGCTATCGGGGAGACAACTCGTCGTCGAGACATACAGCTGGAGTACAATAAAAAACACGGTATCACTCCAAAAACAATTCTCAAAAATATAAAAGACATAACCGAGGAACTCGAAAGTAAACATAGCAAGGCCGTAAATGCTGAGCTTGATTTAGATATCGAATTATTCAAGAAATCTTTTGCCAAAGACAAAAAGAATACAGGCAAGACTGAATCGCAGTCACTCAAGAATACATTATTGTCAGACGAGGACCGAAACAAAACAGTCTATGAAAAGATAATAAAAATGAAAGAAAAGGAAATGAATCGCTCTGTCAAAGAACTCGATTTCGAAACCGCCGCAATTTTACGTGATGAAATAGTGGTGCTTAAAAACCGAATGGAAAAGGTTAGTAAATAATGCTATAATAACCTCTCTATGAAAAAAGACTTAAGTAATTCAATAATTGTAAAAGGAGCTCGTACCCACAATTTAAAGAATATAGATGTAGAGATGCCACGCAATAAAATGGTAGCTATTACTGGTATGTCTGGGTCTGGAAAATCATCGCTTGCTTTTGATACTATCTTTGCTGAAGGTCAGCGTCGCTACGTCGAGTCACTTTCTGCATATGCACGGCAATTCTTAAACCAAATGCCTAAACCCGACGTGGACGAGATCACTGGTCTTTCGCCAGCTATATCTATCGATCAAAAGTCACGCTCTAACAATCCACGCTCGACAGTTGCAACTATAACAGAGATATATGACTACCTTCGTGTTTTGTATGCGCGTGTCGGTCATCCACACTGCCCAGAATGTGGAAATGAGATCAAGAAACTTTCTACAGAAGAGATAATGAACTTTGCTCTAGATAAAATAAAAGGAAGTAAAATAAAAAATAATAAAAAAGTATTAGGAGTCGAATGGGACGAAACAACATTGTCTATTTTTTCTCCTGTAGTCCGTGGGCGTAAAGGTGAGTACTATCAGCTAATGTACGATTTACTCAGTAAAGGTTTCGGCAAAGTCCGTCTGGATGGGCAAATAAAAAGTCTGCGCGACAGGATTGATATGTCTAAAACGAAAGTCCACAACATCGAAGTCCTCGTTGATTCATTCCAACTTCATGAATTCAAGGACAATCCAGCCGATGCTCGTATGAGACTATCAGAAAGTATTGAAAGAGCATTGGTAGAGTCAGAAGGTCTAGTAATAATTGCAATTGGTGAAGAAGAATTCCTGCTTTCGAGTAAATTTGCTTGTCCTGTGGACGGCTTCTCTTTTCCTGAAGTTGAGCCACGTTTATTCTCCTTTAACTCGCCTTATGGGGCATGTGCCGAATGTAATGGTTTGGGTACAAAGTATTTTGGTGGGACAGAAGTTTGTGATTCGTGTTCCGGTGCACGTTTACGTAAAGAAGCCCTCAATGTATTTTTGGGAAGTAAAAAACAAAAAGTAAATATAGTAAAATTAACACATCTATCCATAACAGAAGTTACAGATTTCTTTTTGGAATTAGAATTAAATCAACAAGAAAAAGAAATATCAAATGTTGTTATTAAAGAAATACTTTCTCGATTACAATTTTTACTCAACGTTGGACTCGATTATTTATCACTTGACCGTAAAGCCAATACTCTCTCAGGAGGTGAGTCACAACGCATAAGACTTGCTTCACAGTTAGGCTCACGTCTCGTTGGCGCTCTGTATGTGCTCGACGAGCCAACGATAGGACTACATCAGCGTGATAATGAGCGCTTGATTAAAACGCTTTTGGATTTACGTGACTTGGGTAATACTATCCTAATAGTAGAGCATGATGAGGATACTATTTTTGCTTCGGACTATATCGTCGACATCGGACCCAAAGCAGGAGTTCATGGTGGGCAAGTTATAGTTGCTGATTATTTACAACCATTACTTTCTGCTAAAACAAATACATCAAAATCACGGACGCTTTCGTATTTACGTAATGAAACAAGAATAGAAATTCCAGAAAAAAGAAGAAACTCTGACAAAGGAAGTTTAAAAATTGTTGGCGGTAAGGTTTTCAATATCGATAATCTAAATGCTGAAGTCCCATTAGGCAAACTCGTTGTTATAACTGGAGTGTCTGGTTCTGGTAAAAGTTCTTTTATGTATGAGATATTGCATAAAAATTTAGAAAACAAATATGAACGCAAAACTCGCAATGCAAAGACATACAATTGTGCTTCTTTTTCTGGGACAGAGTATTTGTCACGAGCTATATTGATAGACCAGTCAGCCATCGGGCGAACTCCACGGTCAAATATAGCCACATATACTGGGTGTTTTACTTATATCCGTGATATTTTTGCGGCAAGTACCGAAGCTCAGGTTCGTGGTTGGAAGGCAAATCGTTTTTCTTTTAATGTCAAAGGCGGTCGTTGTGAAGCTTGTGAAGGTAATGGAGAGGTCGCCGTCGAGATGCATTTCTTGCCAACTGTTTATGTAACTTGTGATGTGTGTTTGGGTAAACGTTTCGATAAAGAAACTCTCATTGTAAAATACAATAAGAAAAATATTTACGAAGTATTGCAAATGACAGTCGAGGAAGCGGTTGTCTTCTTTGAAGATATACCGATGGTTTACGACAGACTAAAAACTTTAATGGATGTGGGACTCGGTTATATCAAGCTCGGTCAGTCTGCAACAACACTCTCTGGTGGTGAGGCGCAACGTGTAAAAATATCGTCAGAGCTTTATCGTCCAAATTTAGAAAAAACAATTTACCTTCTTGATGAACCAACTGTTGGTTTACACTATGACGATGTTGCAAAGTTGCTTGAAGTTTTAAATAAACTTGTGAATAAAGGTAATTCAGTTGTATTGATTGAACACTCTATGGATATAATAAAATGCGCCGACTATCTAATAGACATAGGTCCTGAAGGGGGAACAGGCGGTGGTAAAATAGTTGCTCGTGGAACCCCAGAAGAAGTTGCCAATACACCGGGTAGCTATACAGGTAAATATTTGAAAAAAGTTTTACGTAATCGTTCAAAGAATTAGGATTTAAAAAATAAATTTATGAAAATAAATGATTTAAAGAAATATAAACTCCCAGATAGTCCTGGTGTTTACTTTTTTTATAAAGGTAAAAACTTGCTCTATGTTGGCAAGGCTACATCTTTGCGTGACCGGACAAAGAGTTATTTTAGTAAAGATTTGATCGTGACTCGCGGTCCTTTGATATTAGACATGACTGTACAAGCTGATAATGTTCGCTTTGAAAAAACTGATACGGTTTTAGAGGCATTGATATTAGAAGCAAGTTTAATAAAAAAATATCAACCCAGATACAATACAAAAGAAAAAGATAATAAAAGTTTCAACTATGTTTGCATAACAAGTGAAGACTTCCCTCAAGTTCTTGTTTTGCGTGGGCGCAATATGTTGCAAAAAGTAAGCGACAAGAAATACCAAGCAAGCTACGGTCCGTTTACTAATGGTATGCAATTGAGAATGGCTATGAAAATAATTCGTCGCATTTTCCCTTATATAGATACACAATCAATAAAAAAAGATAATTTTGAATTCTATAGACAGTTAGGACTGACTCCAGAGGTCGGGAGTAAAGAATTTAAAGAATCTTATAAAAAAAATATTGCAAATCTTAAATTATTTTTTGAAGGTAAAAAGAAAAAAATAATTATAAATTTTAAAAAAGAGATGATGTTTTTTGCAAAAAATAAAGAATTTGAAAAAGCAGGAGAGATAAAGAAAAGAATTTTTGCGCTTGAACATATAAATGATATTGCATTACTGAAAGAAGATTTACTAGAACCTATAAACTACAACCTAAAATCTGATTTCCGTATCGAAGCCTACGACATAGCCCATATGGCAGGACAAAATATGGTTGGAGTTATGGTTGTTGTTGTGAATGGGCAAATAGAAAAAAATGAATATAAAAAATTTATCATAGAGTCTCAGACTAATGCCAATGATACTGGTGCCCTCGAGGAAATACTCTCTCGCCGATTCCGCCATACAGAATGGGGTCTGCCATCCTTGGTTGTTGTAGACGGGAGTACAGCTGTTATAAATGTAGCTAAGCGTGTTTTACAAAGGTATCAATTCGACATCCCGGTAATTTCTGTTGTTAAAGATAATAAACATAAAGCTAAAGCCCTGATAGGCGATGAGGAAATAATAAAGATTCACAAGAAATCTATTTTACTTGCAAACAGTGAATCCCATCGTTTTGCGATTAATTTTCATAAATTAAAGAGAAATAAAAGTTTTTTAAATAAAAAATAGTTTTCGTTATTTATTTTTTAGAGTATAATGTATTTATGATTCGAGTCGGCGTATTACGTGGAGGTAATTTAAATGGACATGGAAAGTCTGTGTCTATTGGTGGTCGCATACTAGATATATTAAACAGTTCTGATCTAAAAGATAAATATAAAGCTTATGATATTTATTTAGATAAAAATATGAATTTCCATCTAAACGGAGTCCTGATTAGCTTAGAAAAATTACATCACAATATCGATGTTGTATTCAATGCTTTGTTTGCTAACGAGGACGGCAAGATACAACAGTTGTTACATTCTTGGAATTTACCACATACTAGTTCTGATATTTTTCCAACAGCTCGTTTAAATAATAAATTTCTGTATAAAGAGCATGTTTTAAGAAGTGGCTTCAGTACACCATCTCATATTGTTGTTAAAAAGTGTGAAATAGCAGATCAGGATAGTTGGGCAAATATGAACTCAAAACAAATATGGAAGTTAATGCCACCACCGTGGGTAGTCACAAGCGTCGACAATAGTATCGACCTAAAAATTATCTGTAATACTTATCCTGATTTAGTTGAAGTATTGCATACATCGCTCGCAAGCGACAATGATCTATTAATAGAAGAAAGAATTACTGGAAAAGAATTAGTTTTTCATACACTAGAGAATTTAAGAAATCAATCTCAATATACATTTCCTTTGATTGAGAAAAAAAATAATGATGAGTATGTCTATCCGAGTTCTTTAAATCAAGAAGAAAGAAATAAATTAGAAAAAAATATCGAGAATATCCACAAAGAATTTGGTCTGGATCATTATTCGCAGATACATCTAACTCTTAGTCCTGGTGGTAAAATTTATATCAATAAAATAAATACTATACCTGATATGAGTTCAGATTCTGCTTTCAGTAAAGCATTAGATATCGTGGGTGTAAATGAAAATCATGTTATAGATACTCTTATAATCAATGCTTTGCGAGTTAAATAAAAAGAGTCGCTTGGCGTA
>JAYTNB010000058.1:0-3006 GCA_043748495.1 bacterium
GGCATACCGCAATTATAATATTTATTTTAAATATAAACAACTCTACTATCAAATATTTTTCAACACATTAAAAATATGCTACTATAAACGCATGTCACAAATATATGAAAATGCAATTTTTTGGATTGATACAGATAAAATAAAAGCTAATCCTTTCCAGCCTAGACGCGAATTCGATGAAGCTCGTTTGCGTGATCTATCCGATTCTATCCGTCAGTATGGCGTCCTACAACCACTCGTAGTTTCTCGAAACGAAGTTATAAATGAAGAAAGTGGAATAGTTGTCGAATATGAACTGATAGCTGGTGAGCGTCGTTTGCGCGCAAGTAAACTCGCAGGGATTGCTCAAGTTCCTGTTATCATTCGTGTAGGGGAAACAAATATGGCAAAGTTAGAACTTGCTATTATAGAGAACTTGCAACGCGAAGATTTAAATTCTGTTGAACGGGCTCGAGCATTTATGCGTTTTGTTGAAGAATTCAACTTTACTCATGTACAAATAGGACAAAAAATGGGCAAGAGTCGCGAATACGTTTCCAATACTTTGCGTTTACTTGCACTTCCACAAGAAATACTCGATGCATTATCTGTTGGTAAAATAACTGAAGGTCATTCTAGACCACTTTTGATGCTCTCTGATAGACCCGAAGAACAAAATGTTTTATTTAAAGAAATAATCTTTAAAAAGATGACTGTTCGTGATACAGAAAAAGTTGCACGACGTATCGCTTTCGACAAGATTCGTAAAAAAGAATATATCCCAGATCCAGAGATAGCAGATCTCGAAGACCGTTTACAAGAGAGTCTAGGAACAAGAGTCCATATAGATAAAAAAGAAAATGGAGGAGTTATACAAATAGATTTCTTTTCAAACGAAGATCTGCATACTATTTTAGATCTACTTAAATCAAATCGTGAACCTAATCCAAATGCAATGCTAGAGCGTCACGTAGAGAAAAATCCACTCCAAATAATAATCGAAGAAAAAAATGAGAACGATATAATGCCAGCCGACATGACAGAAGAGCATTTGATAGATGATCGTACAAAAGAAGAAATAGAAAAGTCTGAAAATGACGCGGACTTGTATAATATCAAAAACTTCTCTTTATAATTTTTTATAAAATTAAATTAAAATAAAATAAAATAAAATCTTATCTTCGGTACACTAAATTTCTTGCTAGAAATTTAGTCGGTTTTCGACTCGACAGTCTCAAAAGCCCTGCGATAAGAAATTATTTTATTTTATTTATCTAGAAATTTCCAAAACTTTTAAATTTGGCAAGCAAACTATGATCACGTAAGTAAACATTTATATGTTTTTTTGCCATTGTTGTTTTTACATATTCAAGCCATTTACTACTTGGATTAGCTTTCTTGTTTATTATGATTTCTACTATGTCATGGTTTTTGAGTTTAGTGTGCAGATGACTATTCTTGCCATTTATTTTGCAACCCTGAGCATGATTACCGATATCTGAGTGAATAGCATAAGCAAAGTCTATGGCGCAGGACTCTTCTGGTAGGTCTATAATGTCGCCCTTAGGACTAAAAGCAAAAACACGGTCTTTGAAAAAATCCATCTTTATAGTTTTTAGAAATTCTTCAGGTTTACCATCATGACTTTCCATTTCTCTCAGTTGATTTACCCATTCATAATTCTTTAGAGAATCTTCTGTGTTTTTCTTTATAGTTTTTTCTTTATAGATAAAGTGAGCGGCGATACCATACTCTGCTTCATCGTGCATTTGGTGTGTGCGTATTTGGACTTCTACTATTCCTCCTGTTCCAGTAAATATAGTTGTGTGGATTGATTTATAACCGTTTGGCTTAGGATTGGCGATGTAGTCTTTTATACGTCCTGGAAGTGGTTTCCAAGAACCATGAATGATACCTAGGACGTGATAGCATTGCTCGACATTTTCTACCATAACACGAATAGCCATAGTGTCGTAAATCTTGCCCATATCCATATCGTACTTCTGGAGTTTTTTCCAAAGAGAATATAAATGTTTAACACGATAATCAATTCTGTTTTCTATTGATTGTTCTTTTAATTTCAAAGCTATGTTTTCTTGTACTTCATTTAAATAATTTTTATTTGCATCTTTTTGCATAGCGATAAGTTTCTTAACTTCTTCGCATTCTTTTGGATAAGCATAAGCAAAAGCAGCATCTTCTAGGCGACTTTTTAAATTACCCATAGATAACCTGTTTGCTAACGGAGCATAAACTTCGAGCGTCTCAAGAGCGATACGCTTCTGTTTTTCAGGAGCAACGTGTTGTAGTGTCTCTATGTTGTGTAAACGGTCGGCGAGTTTTATAACAAGTACTCGTGGGTCCTCGGCTATCGATACAAAGAACTTACGCAAGTTCTCTACATTTCTTTCTATGCCTTTATATCGAACAGTACCTAGTTTCGTTACGCCGTTTACTAGCATCGTGACTTCATTGCCAAAGTTATCTTCCATTTCTTTTTCAGTAACGCTCGTGTCTTCGAGGACATCGTGGAGGAATCCAGCACAAATAACAATCGGGCTCATGTTGAGTTCCGCTAGATTTTTAGCTGTTGCAAAGACGTGCACAAAGTACGGCTCACCACTTTTTCTCAACTGACCATTGTGAGCGTTTTGCGCAAAGAGACAAGCCTTCTCGATCATTTTTTTATCGTTGGAAGCCAAGCCTTTTACTAAAATTGTAATTTCATTTATGTCTTGCATTTATTCATGATACCAGAAAAAGGGAACTATAATAACATTGACATTTAAATATTCATATGTTATTTTTTAATTAAAATTACGGCACAGAGCCGATTCTCTGAACATTCTAAAATTTGATGTATGCTAAATACAACTAAAAAAGTAGTCGAAAGTAAATTTTATTTACTCATAGACCTTGGCACAATTATAGTGCCAGATGATTACGTTGCAGGCAAAGAACTTGCAACCTTGAACCAAAAAGATTTTTATTATTTCAATGAAAATTTGATTGATAAAAATTTTGCAA
>JAYTNB010000059.1:0-10601 GCA_043748495.1 bacterium
ACAGAAAGATTCAAAATACCATTTGTGATATACTTTGTGTATTAAAAATAATTTAGCCAAAATTGATTCTTGGTAACATTATTAGATGAGGTAATACGGATTGATTTGCCTAAAAACAAAAATGAAGGACTAAAACTTGAAAAAACATAATTAGTCGTATTTTACAAAACATCCTCCGGGTCTACGTTTACAGCAAAGACAGGTGGTAAACCATGTAATTTCTCATATAACTCATCATCTATTTTTTTATTTTTGTCGGTAGGGAATGGCCACATTTCTGTATCTATCTTTAGAATAGTGTTGGTTAAGTATTTCTGATTTATTTTATCTTTTAAAGTTGAAAAAGTTTGCGGGTCGTAATCTTTGAAATATCTATTTAAATATTCTCTAACTTCCTCTGTTTCTTTTTTATTTCCAAAGAAACTAATTTTAATTAGTCTTTTGTACGGGGGATATCCAAATTCTTCTCTTTCTTTCAAGTCATCACGAGTTAGCTCGAGTATATTACCAGTAAATATCTGTTCTAGGATAGGGTTGTTACTATTTCTTGTTTGTAGAAGTACACTAGTTTTTGTTTTTGAATGGATGTTTTCTATTGTATGAAGTATCCTTTGCGTCATGTTGTAACTTGGTATCGACAATAATCCATCTAAAGAAACGATGATACTATGGTCCACAATTGTGTCCAAATAAGAAAAAATCATTTCAGTACCTATTATGATGCCACCCTTTTTTTTGAATTCAGTCAGTTTGTTCTGTGCTTCTTTGGTGGTTGAACTTTCTTTGTCTATTTGAAAAATATTTGTATCAGGAAACAGGTGAGCGACTTCTTTGTAAACACGATCGATACCAATACCCAGTGGTACAAGTTGCCATGAATTACAATTAGCACAGCGTGTCTGTGTTTCTTCTTTACGTCCACATTTATTGCACATAAAAATGTATTTGTCCTGGTCGTTTTTAGGATTCTTCTTGTTGTATAAAACTATAGGTAATTCACAGTGTGGACACAATAGTGTCGTTCCACAATCGTGACAGACTGTACAAGGAGCAAGTCCTTTACGATTAGTATAAAGAAACACGGATTCATTTTTCATCAACGCTTTTTGTATCAATATCTTGGTCTTATCTGACAGAGTCGAAAATTCTTTGTTTTTTTGCTGAGGGATTTCTTCTTTCATATCAATCAGTATTTCGTTCTCTTTTTTCTGCAATCTAAATAATAGGGGGCTGACTGCACTTAGCTCGTTTTGAGTATGTCGAAAAAGTGTTTCAGGGCGTAGTATCGTGTCACCAAATATTAGCTTCGCATCTGACAAGTGCGCAAATACTTCAACAAAGTTTCGGATATCTATAAAAGGTCGAGCTATCTGTTTGTAACTTGAGGAGCTCTCTCTTTCGAGTATGATGCTTTTTATATCATCTCTTTTGATACATAAAAATGCACCAGTTCCTATAATTAATACAGGATGTTTTTCTTCTGTTACTTTTTTGTATTGTTCGATTAATTTTTTCTTTGAGAAGTTACTCTCGAATTCGTAAACGTAGCGTTCGATACCACGAGATAAAGATTTCTTAAAGTTCTCAACATCGTACGAAGTCGGCAAACAAATATAAACTGACTTTTTACGAGCGAATTCTTCTCGGATAAATGTACGATAAAAAATGATTCTTTCTTCTAGACTATTTTGAAAAATTAATTTCTCTTTTTTAATATTTTCTTTTGTTTCGAGGACTGCTTCTTCTGTAGATTTAGTATTTTTTCTTAATTCTGTAAATTTCTGTAATTCATCTAGATTATCCGAATAAACTTGAGGAAGCATCGTCTTTACGATACTTCCAGTATTTGTGACATTATATTTGTGTAAAGCTAAACAACTTTCTAAGAAATACTTTGAAAAAGGAGAAAAACCAAGGACTGAGGCAATTTTCTTTAATTGGAAATCGGCATTTTTTAAATCAGATTTTAATTCCTTTGCATCGATGGTATCTATAACAAAAGCCTCGATTACTTTCTTTCGAACAGGAACACTGACGATACTACCTATGGCTATGTCATTGGCTGAAAAATAAGTTAGATTTTCCTTTTGGTAACTCTTTTGAATTGGGATAACTCTTACGACGTACATATATGTATGATAACATATATGTCTGAATTTGACTTTTTTGCTTAAAGTAGTATTGTTTGATTAAATTTCGAAACCTTTAAATTTAAAAATATGAGACATGTAAAAAGAATAATTGGAAGTAAAGAAGAGTTTCAACTTTTTTGTAATATTTTTTTACAAGAAAGTGTCAAATATTCGTTGCCCTACAGTATTGAAATAGTAACAAAAGAACACGAAAAGAAAATATCATTTTATGATAACACACAAAAAGCATTTACTGATTTCTTTTGTGTTATAGCAGATTTTTTAAAACTCTCTTCTTCTGAAGATGTAAAAATAGGGTTACCCTTAACGACATCAGAAATACTAGAGATATTTGATATTTATTTGAAGCCTTTTGATTCAGATGAAGAGAAGAACGAACTTTTCAATTTTTTAAAACAAGCATCTATTGGAAGAAAAGAAAACGAAGATACTGTCATTTGTTATCTTTACGGGTCAAAAAATGTTCTTAAAATTCTGAAAGAATGAATAAACGTACATTAAAAAGCGTTCTTAAAAAGACGCTTTTTTATTTGACTTTTTTGTAAAAAGTAGTATTGTTTGATTAAATTTCGAAACATTAAAACATAAAAATATGGAAACATTATATGATTCTGGATTCATGATTGTTGAAAAACCAGTATGGTTAGACTGCTCTCCTGTGCTAGAAGGTTTTAAACAATTTTTAAAATCTACTGGATACGACAATAAAGAACTTATTTATTCAATTAATCGTCAAAGTTCTGATGATTCTTTTAACAAAATAAATAATAATTTTTTGTCGATTGCACAATCCTTTGTTAAAAGTATTTTAAATGAAATAATTCTTCACCAAAAACCAGATTTATTATCAAAGATAATGGATTCGTCTGATGATTGGGAATTATCATTTCTACATTTAAAAGATGGTGATATATACGCTAATGACCATGGAACCCCTAGATATTTTATGGTACATCTCTATGGAAGTCCCGTAAAAATTGTTCATGGAGGAATTTATGCTGAAGTAGATAATCCGAGTAAAAATCCTATTGTTTATGGAAATATATTTACAGATAATAGTAATAAACACTTAGCTGTATCTGGTGGATATGGTAATCGTAGCGGGGAAGATGCTTATTTCTTATTTATAAACATAAAAATGCCTAAATGATTTTTTAAAAAGCTCTCACGAGAGCTTTTTTCTTTGACTTTTTTGTAAAAAGTAGTATTGTTTAATTAAATTTTGAAACCTTTAAAATTAGAAAAATGACTGAATGTAAAATAGGTCTTCTAGGAGACTTAGAAAATAAATTGCTTCTTAATGAAGAAATCCAAAATACAATCGATATTTCTTTATCGAAATGGAAATTTTTTTTGAGCCAGGGTTATGATAAAAAAAATATACATCATAATTTTGGATACAAGGGTGATTCCGATCTTCTTAAAACGAACAAAAAACAATCTTTTGTTTTTTGTTTAAATAATGAACAACCAATTAATCTAACATATACAGATAGGTCTCTTTATCATTATTCAGATCAATTATTGTTACAGATAATACCTATCTACAATGATATGATTAAAGATTATTTTTTTAAAAATGAAAATCCGAAAATTTGTACTATTGAATATATGTTTTATTTGGATTCAACAGTTGAAAGTAGTTCTTTAGAAAAAGATAATAAAAGAATTTGTCTTTATGAAAGTAATTCTCATAAGATATTTTTAAAATTACAATAAGAGTGTTAAAGTTTTAAATTTGCAACCATTTTTGAGTTGCATTTTTTTTATTTTCAATAAAGATATTTTATGCTATAGTCCATATATATGAGTATTTTTTCTCGAAAACTAGGTATAGATTTAGGAACAGCAAATACACTTGTTTTTTTACCTGGAAGGGGAATTGTACTTGATGAACCATCAGTGGTTGCTATCTCGGAACAAGACAATCAAATACTGGCTATAGGAATCGAAGCCAAGGAAATGGTTGGTAAAACCCCAGAAAGTATTATCGTATATCGTCCAATGAAAGACGGTGTCATAGCAGATTATAGAGTAACTGAAGTGATGTTGCGTTATTTTATTTCTAAAGCACTCGGTAAATACAATCTATTTAAACCTGATGTTATGGTCTCAGTTCCAGCAGGTATTACATCGACTGAACGTCGTGCTGTTATCGAAGCCACTGTGCGTGCTGGTGCCCGCAATGCCTATGTAGTCAAAGAGCCCATCTTGGCTGCTATCGGCGCAGGTATCGCCATAAATGAACCAAAAGGACAAATGATTATGGACATCGGTGGTGGAACAACTGACGTGGCTGTTATATCGCTCGGAGGTATCGTCGCTTCAACATCAGTCAAATGTGCTGGTGATAAAATAGATCAAGCTATAACTGACTATATAAAGAAAACTTTCAATTTAGTTGTTGGCGACAGAACAGCAGAACAAATAAAAATTAAAATTGGCTCTGCTTTGCCTATGGAAGAAGAGCTGACTATTACAATAAAAGGCCGGGATTTCATACAAGGTTTACCGAGGACAGCACAGATCTCTACAAATGAAATAGTAAAAGCAATTGATCGCGAACTCAAGATGATGATAGGTGCAGTCAAAGATGTATTGTCAGATACACCGCCAGAACTTTCCTCTGACATTATCGATGAAGGGATAATCATGACTGGTGGTTCATCACAATTGCGTAATTTACCAGAGTTGATCTATCGTAAAACAGGAGTCAAAGCTCGTGTTGCTGACGATGCTTTGTTTTGTGTTGTGAAGGGTACAGGTATCGCACTGGCGCATCTTTCTATTTATAAAAAGAGTTTGATTTCAAAAAAATAAAATCCATAAGTTATGAAACTCAAGAAATTTTTAGATATTTTTTATAATGTTTCCCTGTACATTCTAGCAATTATCGGTTTTGTATTTGCTAGTGTTTTTTTTGCGATGCAGTTCGGACTACTGAATGTCAAAGGTTCTATGTCACAAAGAAATTCATATTTTCAGATTGATAAAAAAGTTGTAAAAGGAGAAGTCTTAGTTAACAGTGATATGCAAATAATTTGCAAGATAAATGTACTTTCAAAATACGCACCATTAACAGCAATAGAAATATATAAAAACCAAAAGAAAAACTTGGACACAGAAGTTCTAAATCAAATGATAACACTAGCTTCAAAAAGATTTGAAAATGATAATTCTTTTATTGGTGATATGAGCAGTTGTAATCAGGCTCTCTTTGAAGAGATAGACATACCGACTTCGTCTTATGCTTGGGCTGATAGTGATGAATGGCGTTTAATGAAAGAAGTTTTTTCTCGTGACCAAGACGTCATTAACCGTGCAGCAAATGATGCAGGCGTACCAGCACGTAGCATAATAGCTGCTGTCATCGGAGAGCAGTTTCGTTTTTTTGGAGCGCGACGCGAAAGTTTCAAAAATTATTTTGAACCGTTAAAAATACTGGCTTCACTATCTCAGACTTCTTATGGTATCGCAGGTATTAAACCAAAAACAGTTATGCAGATAGAAAATAATTTAAAAGATAAAAATTCTATTTATTATTTGGGTCCCGAAATGGAACATGTTCTTGATTATAAAAATGGTCGCAATGAAAGTGAAGTTATGACTAGGATTACAAATACCAAAGACCCATACTATAGTTATCTGTATGTTGGACTGTATATAAAACAAATTCAAAATCAATGGCGAAATGCGGGCTATGATGTCGACAATCGTCCCGAGGTCTATACAACACTATATAATCTAGGTTTTTATTTTTCTAAACCAAACGATAATCCAAAAGCAGGTGGCAGTATGATAAAAGTGTCTGGTGTTGATTATACTTATGGTGATTTAGGTTACGAATTCTATTATAGTGGAGAGCTTTCTGATATCTTTCCAATTGGTGTACAATAGTATTATGGATTTCAATTTACTTTTACCAAAAGACTTATATCATAGTTATGTTGTAGTTGGTCGCAGAGATGACACTGCTTTAGAATTGGAAAATTATTTCAAGAATCAAAAAGAAAATTTTGAAATTATGGTAAAAATTTACGACGCTTTTACTGTCGAAGATAGTAGTGAGATAAAAGAATGGCATTCGGTACGCAGTAATAATAACGAAAGAAAAATCTGTATTTTAGCTTTTCATTTTATTAATCATGATGCTGAAAGGACTCTACTAAAGATGCTCGAAGAACCAAAAGACAATACGCACTTTTTCTTGATAATTCCGAATGAAAAGTTATTGCTTGATACGATTTTGTCTCGCACGCATGTTGTAAAAAATAATATAGTGATAAACGATGAAATTAAATATAAAAATGCTGTCGACTTTATCCGTAGTTCAATTCCTGTTCGTTTAGAAATAATTGCTGAAATGATAAAAAATTGTAAAGAAACAGAGGGTAGTGGTAAATTACGAAACGAAGCTATCGTTTTAGTAAATATGATAGAAGATTGTTTGTATAAAAATTGGCGCAATGATAAAAAAGACGAAAATAGCATTATGGTTTTTGATGTACTACAAAAATCACGTAAATATTTATCCATACCAGGTGCGTCAGTAAAAATGATTTTAGAACAAATCGCATTTGTGATATAATAAACAAGGATTAATAAAATATAAAAATATGGCATACAATACAAATAATTTCAAAATACAATTAAAACAAATAGAACAATGGCTTTCTGATCAATACAGTGGAGTTCACACTGGTCGTGCAACCCCTCTGGTGCTCGATAATGTAAGCATAGAAAGTTATGGTCAACGTGGACCAATTAAAAATATAGCTTCGATTGTGGTTGAGGATTCAAAGACTTTAAGAGTCGCCCCTTGGGATAAGTCTATGACAAAAGAAATCGAAAATTCTATCCGTGAAGCTGATCTAGGATTATCTCTTGTTTCCGATAGTGATGGAGTTAGAGTTATTTTCCCTATGCTGACAACTGAAAATCGTGTTAAATTAGTCAAAGTATTGAAAGAAAAGTTAGAAGAAGCTCGTATTCGTATACGTAAGGAACGTACAGATGAGATAGATTCAGTTTCAGATTTACCAGAAGATGAAGCTCATCGTGCAAAAGAAGAAATTCAAAAAAACGTCGACGAAAGTAATAAAAATCTTGAAGCAATTTTTTCTAAAAAGGAAAATGATTTAATGAAGTAATATATGAATATAATAATTTTCCTAATCATCATCCTCGTTCTAGTAGTCGCTCATGAATTTGGGCATTTTATTGTTGCTAAAAAAAGTGGTATCCGTGTAGATGAATTTTCTTTTGGTTTCCCACCGAAACTTTTTGGCAAAAAAATAGGCGAGACGACTTATAATTTTAATTTATTGCCACTTGGTGGTTATGTTAAAATTTTTGGAGAAAATCCAGACGCTGAATCTATCAACGGTCCTGATAAAAATCGTAGCTTTGTAAATAAACCTTGGTATACACAAGTCGCTGTTTTAGTAGCGGGAGTTGTGATGAATTTCCTCGTAGCATGGATACTACTTTCAGTTGGTTTTATGTCAGGATTACCTAGTTCTGTTGGTTCAGAAACTAGAAATGGTGTAATAGAAAATGCAAAATTAACTATTACGAGCATACAAACAAATTCATCTGCAGAAAAAGCAGGATTAAAAGTAGGGGATACTATATCTTCGATGAGTGCTGAATCCTTGATGAAAGGAGTAATCGATACAACAGAAACACCAACACCAGAAAGTGTTCAGTTTTTTGTTAAAAAACATGCCAATGATGAAATAAAAGTGACTTTTAGTCGTGCAAAAGAAAACAAAGAAGTTACACTAATTCCAGTTTTAAACGAAGATACAAATACACCAATGATTGGTATAAGTATGGATATGATCGGTAAATTAAAACTTTCTTTTTTCGATAGTTTGATAGAAGGATTTAGACTCACTGTTGCTTTGGTAGGGCAAACATTTAATGGATTTTACAATCTGATCGCTGATGCATTCAAAGGAAATGGTTCTTTTTCTAGTATGACAGGTCCTGTTGGGATAGTTGGTGTTGTTGGTGATGCACGAGAATTTGGTTTTATCTACCTACTTTCTTTTACTGCACTTATTTCTATAAATTTAGCAGTTATAAATCTAATCCCTTTTCCAGCTCTCGATGGGGGACGAATTCTTTTTATTTTAATAGAAAAGATAAAAGGCTCTAGAATTAAACCAGAAATAGCCAATGCTCTAAATACTGGGGGATTTGCTGTGCTGATGTTGCTCATGCTTTTCATAACTTATAAAGATATAGTAAAAATATTTCATTCTTAGCTAATTTTTGTGCTATAATAGGATAATGATTTTACGAAAAATTTTATTTACGTTTGTATTGATAATTGTCACTAGTTTATATCCATTAGAAAAAATACACGCTGACGCACTCACAGATGCACAATCACAAAAACAATCATTAGAGAGAGAGTTATCTCAGTTAGAACAAGAGATATCTGCTAAACAAAAAGAATTAGCATCTCAAAAAGGTAAATCAACTTCAATATCTCGCGATATTGCTATTTTGACTACCCTAGTCAAAAAATCTAAGTTAAATATTCAAGCAAAAGCAATAATGATTAAGAAACTTGGAGGAGAGATTAATCAGAAAAATACTGAAATAAAAAATCTAACAAACAAGATAGACCAAACAAAAGAATCTCTCGCTCAGATTATTCGCAAGCATCGTGAACTCGATGACAAATCGATGATCAATCTAATCCTCTCTACAAATAGTATTTCAGATATGTATGGTGATATAAATGCTTTTGATTATTTAAAAAGTGGAATAAAGAAATCTGTAAATGAAGTTACTAATTTAAAAAATGAAACTGAAGATAATAAAAAAATTTTAGAAGTTAAGAAAGATCAAGAGTTAGATGCTAAAGAAGTTTTAGAAAATGAAAAAAAACAAGTAGAAAATAACGAAAAAGAAAAGCAAGTTCTGCTTTCTATAAGTAAAAGCAAGGAAGCTGAGTACCAGAAACTCTTAGCTGAAAAAGCAAAAAGAAAGTCTGACATATTGAATGCACTTTTCTCACTTCGTGATGCAGGTTCAATTAAATTCCGAGATGCTCTTTTATATGCTAATAATGCCAATGATAAAACTGGTGTGGGAACAGCTTTCATCCTCGCTATTTTAACTCAAGAAAGTAATTTAGGTCAGAATACAGGTTCTTGTTATGTTACGGACATGCAAACAGGATCAGGTGTTAGTTCAAAAAGTGGAAAAGTATTTTCAAATGTGATGAAGCCAAGTCGTGATGTACCACCATTTATCGAGATAACTACAGCGCTCGGGCGTGATCCAAACAAAACATTGATTTCCTGTCCTATACCTGGTGTTGCTGGATACGGTGGTGCTATGGGTCCTGCACAATTTATACCATCTACTTGGAAAGGTATAAAAAGTCGTGTAGCAAGTAAACTAGGTATCAGTAGTCCTGATCCTTGGAATCCACGTGATGCTATTATGGCTTCAGCTACTTTCTTAGAGGATTTAGGAGCAAAAGACGGTAGTTACAGCTCACAAATCAAAGCTGCGTGTCGTTATTATGGTACAGGAGGTTCTAGTTGTAGTTATGGTAAAAGTGTTATGGCTAAAATGACCAATATTCAACAGAAAATGATAGATCCATTGCAAAATTAATAATATTATGATATTCTAAAAAATATGAAAAAAGGTATACACCCAAAAGTAAATATTCAAGGAAATGCGTCTTGCGCTTGCGGGGCAACTTTCAATGTTGCTACAACTCTTGAAAAAATTGAAGTTGAAATCTGTAGTCAATGTCATCCATTCTATACTGGTAATGAAAAAGTTATCGATACAGCAGGACGTGTTGACCGCTTCAAGAAACGTGTAGCTGCGAAAAAATAGCTAGTTTTTTAAATGCATTAAAATTTTTAGATTGATCCTCTCAGGTGAATCGAAAAATTTTGATGCATTTTATTTTTACTTTAATCTATGTGTTATAATTAATATATGAATCCAGAAATTTTAGAAGAATTTAAAAAAGACCACAAAACAAGTTATCATGCTCATGAATATGAGCGTCTATTAGCCGAAGAAAAAAATGTAAAAGACATGCTGGATTTGGATCCTAGTATGAAAGAACTTGCCGAGGAAGAGTTACAAAATATAACTTTTCAAAAGGAAGCGGTAGAAAGACAATTGCAAGAATTCTTAAAAGCTCAAAACGAAGCAGAAGAATTTCCAAATGAAATAATCCTTGAAGTTCGAGCTGGCGCTGGTGGTGACGAAGCGTCTCTTTTTGCTTGGGAACTAGGACGTATGTATGAGCGGTATTGTGAGGCTCATAAATTATCTTTCCGTACAATCCACGAGTCAGAAAGTAGTGCGGGTGGTTATAAAGAGGCCAGCTTTGAAATCAAAGGTAAAGACGCTTATAAAATACTGCGTTACGAAACCGGTGTGCATCGTGTACAGCGTATC
>JAYTNB010000060.1:0-6867 GCA_043748495.1 bacterium
TTTTACCACCATGTTGAACAAACCGAGAATTCTCAATTGCATTACCAACAAAACAATCTTTGGCATTTTTACCATTTGTGAGGCCTTCACCTGTACAATTAAAAGATTTATAAATTTGAGAAAAACGTCTTGGTGCTTCTAGTATAAATTCATAAAATTCTTTTTGAGCTTTTTCTACACCAGAGAAAGTATCTAGATTGTATGAAGCTAAAATTTCTTCATAAGCTTGTTTACTGTACTGTTGGTTTTTGTAAAAATACCTTTTGTTACGCAAACCACTAGACATAAAGCAGTCAGAACAGTTGCGACAGTCATAAAGAAATGTAGAGTCAGTACATGACAAACAAAGTTGTGAATTTTTAAGTTTATAGCCACGATCACAATTTATGCATTCATACATCCAATCAGCAGTATCTAAGACATAAAGACAGTCCATCATATCTTTTCCGCCAAGATTAAAATATCCGTACATTACATTTTCAATTTTCCACGCACAAAAAGTCATGTAACAATTCTTAGCAAACCAACAGTCCCCTGTATACTCACAACCGATACTTGAGATACCGTCATCATTTACCAGTGCAATGTGTGGGACTCTGTGCATAAGCTCATTGTATTGCTCGAAAAATGGACGAGAGAAGTCGTAATCAACTGCATAACTATACGGATCCCATTTATCGCTCCACCAGCATTTATTGCAGTAAATAGTCATCCCAGAATCGGGTGCGTACATCGAAACAACTCTCTTTTCACATAGACTGCAATTAGTACTATATAAAGACGTATCGTTGCGCCAAGAACAACGCCTCTGGAAACGACACTCCGGGCAAAAGGTCGGAGCTGGTACTTTCATTTTTTCATAAAAAGAAAAGTCATCGACTTCGATAGTAAATTCGGACTTGCAATTCTGGCAATTTTTAGACTCAGGATTCATATTCTAGATTATATCATAAAAATAAAAAACGATTTGACATCGTTTTTTATTAGATTAATTTGAAAGTATTTCTTTTTTAGATTCTATTGTTTCTGGGAAATATTCTTTACAGCTTGGCTTAGGTTGTTCTTCACCTTCTTCATAAACACAAGCCATTAAAGTACACATACCAACTGTACCATCTTCAACACGAGTACAAGTATTACAACCATCACTCCAAACTCTACAGTTGTTTGCTATTTCAGTATTTTCTACTTCTGGAATTTCTTCTTGACATAACTTATTTTTTAAAACTTCACGAGTTTTCTCACCAACAAAACCAGTTGCTAATAAATCATTTTTTCTTTGGAAAAGTGTCACCGCACGCAATGTTACTGAACCAAATGAACCATCTGGTTTTTCTTTCATATAACCACCATCAACAAGAGCTTGTTGGAGTTCTAGAACAGCTATATTTTTATCATTCCAAAAACCATCTGTGTATTTAAGACTTTGATTGAATTTACTACAAACAACCTTTTCTGGTTGATTTTCAAGGGCTGATATTGAACTGAAGTTCAATATATATATTAAAAATACAATAATTACTGATACTTTTTTCATGGATTTATTATAGCACAGATTTAGAATTTAAAATAGAGGAATGAAACCTTTCCTGTTGATAAGGTTGCCCAATTAATATTTCTACTTTTTCTATATTTTTTTCTTCTATCGCTTTTTCTAAATCATTTTTTAAAGCAACTTGGTCATAACCTAAAAAAATTACACTAGGATTTATTTCTTTTAGAATCTTATAGGTTCCTTGTTCTTCATCGCCAAGCAACACTCTGTCTATTTCATCTATTTCTAAGAGATTTTTAATTCTTTGCTCTTCATTAAACATTGGTATTTTATTTTTTAATTTTAAAACACTACTGTCACGCGCAACAATAGCTATCAAAATATCCCCTGTTTTTTTTGCTTGCATAAATAAATCTCTGTGCCCCTCGTGCACATTATCAAATGTTCCAAATATAACTACAATTTTATTTTCCATAATTTTATATCAATGGGGCGCTGGCTTTTTCTTGTTTAGATGTTTCTTGAACTTCTTCTGTCATTTCATCTTTAGCATCATTATTATTTTCTTCTTCTTTTTTGTTACCTGTTATCGCCTGCTTTTCTTGAGCACTACGGATGATAGTAGACTCTTCTTCTTCGATAAGTCTCTGCGCTTCGCCTGCTGGGATTGCGTACTTACGACGAGAGGCGTCGAGTATTTCTTTTCTATACGAACGATGAGTTGCCGGTAGGACACGCAGTGTCTCGGCAGAGAATGGATCATAAGACTCACCGTCGATTGTCATCTTTATATAGAACTCCCCAACACCGAGATTGATCATATCTTTAACGTCGAAAATCGGAGCGAACTCTGGCTTGAGTTTAACAGCGTCATCACCACCAACACGGAAAGAAATAATAGAACCTACGTTTCCTAAAACAGCCTGTTGAACTTTTGGTAAAAGCTGACCGACGTACTGGTGCGCTACAGTTAAGTTCAGTCCGTATTTACGAGCCTCGGACAAGATATTTTCAAAGGTGTCGGTCACAATGTTTTGGAACTCGTCTACATATAGATAATAGTCGTTACGCTGTTTCGGGTCGAGTTTAGCACGTGCCATACCGGCTTGTTTTATTTTTGTTAAAAACATGGCTCCAAAGAAAGACGAATTTTCCTCTCCTATTTTTCCTTTAGACAGATTGATCATCAGAATCTTTTGTTCATTCATCAATTTCTCAATATCGATTTTATTTTCTTTTTGTCCAAATATATTGCGAAGCATCGGGTCAGAAAGAAACTGTCCGAGTTTATTAACAAGCGGGATAATCGCATCGGTATCGAACTTTTCTGACCAGTCCGCGAATTCAATAGCCCAGAATCTTTTGACCATGTCGTCCTCTATATACTCGACAACTTTCTGACGATAGTTACGGTCAGTTAGCATACTTATCATCCCGCGCATTGTTGCATACGGATAGTCTAATAATGCAAGCACAGTAAAACGAAAAACGTGCTCCAGACGTGGAGTCCAGTTTGCCCCGAATTGTTTTCTTAGAACTTCAATCAAGCCTTGAGTTAATTGGTGCTTGAAAGTGATGTCAGTATTTGCGAGTGGGTTAAATGATGCTGGAAAATCTATATCACCTGGATCAATAATACACACGTCTTCAATTCTCTCTTCGGGAATAAAGTTCAATATATCTTCGATAAATTCTCCGTGTGGATCAATAACACAAACACCATAACCAGAAGCAATGTCTTGACGAACCATGAGTTCTTGGATTTTAGATTTACCAACTCCAGACTTGCCTATGATGTATAAGTGGCGTCGTCTGTCGATACGCTTTATACCGAAAACGTATTTCTTTTCTTCTAAACTCGCTACATAGTTTGTACGTCCAATAAAAGAAACTTCACTTGGATCAACCTTGCCGAGCGTCGGCAAGTCTGGTGGTGGTGGAGCATGTTTGATTATTTGTATTTTATTTGGATTATTGAAAGACATATACAAAAACATTGTATCAAATTACAATAAAATAGTATAATGGTTGTATGGAAAAATCAGAAGACAAAATATCATTCAGAAAGAAAAAAGAAACAAACTATTTAGAGAAACTAGGACCAGGGATAATCTCTGGCGCTGCCGATGATGATCCATCTGGTATCGCCACGTATTCACAAGCAGGTGCCCAGTACGGCACAGGTTTACTTTGGCTTGCAGCATGGACTTTCCCTCTGATGGCTATCGTCCAAGAAATGTGTTCTCGTATCGCACTCGTTACAGGTAATGGACTCGCAAGTAATATTAAAAAAACTTATTCTAAAAAAATCCTCTATATTTGTACAGGACTTTTATTTTTTGCTAATACTCTAAATATCGGTGCTGATTTAGGAGCTATAGCAAAAGCCATACAACTAATTATACCAAATGCTTCATTTGTATTTTCTATTATTTTTATGGCTGTTGTGGGTTTAATCGTACAGATATATGTACCATACAAAAAATTTGCAAAGATAATGAAATGGATGGTTGTATCACTATTTGCATATATAATAACTGGTTTTTTAATCGACATGAACTGGAGCACATTATTTAAACATGCTTTTATACCGAGCATATCTTTTGATAAAGCAACTATTTTAATGATCACTGGGATACTGGGTACGACTATCTCACCCTATCTTTTCTTTTGGCAAACAAGCCAAGAAGTCGAAGAAGAAATCGCTGGTGGAAAAACAACTGCTCATTTACGTCGTGGTACAAATCATTTGGAAATAAAAGAAATGCGTGTAGATACCTGGACTGGTGTTTTTCTTTCTAATCTCGTTATGTTTTTTATCATTGCTGTTTGCGCCAACACTCTTTTTTCTAGTGGTATAACAAATATAGAAACAGCCAGCGATGCAGCACGTGCCTTGGAGCCTTTTGCTGGACCTTGGGCCAAATATTTATTTGCTTTTGGAATTATTGGCACTGGGATGCTGGCTATCCCAGTACTCGCTGGTTCGACAGCTTATGCTATATCGGAGAGTTTTAATTATAAAGAAGGTTTATATAGAAAGTTAAATGAAGCTCGTGTTTTTTATGGTATTATCATTTTCTCGGTTATAATTGGTATCTTTATAAATTTTATAGGTATCGACCCTATCAAAGCACTACTCTACTCGGCAATCGCCAATGGTTTAGTAGCACCTGTAATCCTAATATGCATCGTTCATATAAGTGGTAACGAAAAAATAATGGGTCGTCACAAAAACTCGAAAGTTATGAATATAATAGGTTGGATTATTGTTAGCCTTATGAGTCTCACAGCAATGGCTGCTATTTGGAGTTTAATAAAGTAATTTTTTATTTTTTAAGAATGATACAATATATTTATGTTAAATAAAAAAGGATTCACATTGATAGAACTTTTAGTTGTGATTAGTATCATAAGTCTTCTTTCTTCTGTTGTGATTTCTGCTTTAAATAGTGCTCGTAGTAAATCAAGAGACGCAAAAAGAGTCTCTGAAATAAGACAACTAAAAATTGCTCTTGAATTCTACTACGATAAATACGGAACATACCCCACTAACAATACTTGGCCTAATGATTGTTCTGGTAGTACTACTTTTGAAACTGCATTATCTGCTTTAGTCACTGAGGGTTTCATTCCAAAAATACCCAAAGAACCTCTTAATTCAAGTGGGTGGCCAAACTGTTATTATTATCAATACAATAATAATTGTAATATAGGTGACGCTGTTCATCCTTATATATTAATATTCCAAGCTGAAAACGCATTAAAGGGGTACGCTTCTTGGACTAATGAAACAAATCGCTATTGTACGTATCCATAAAAATATTAAAGTAATTCAAATTATTCTATTTAAATTCAGTGTCATCTTTTTTACAAAAAATAGCTAATAAAGATATAACTTTTGCAAAGTATTGCAAAAATCTGAAAATAAGCTATTATATACGAGTACGAGTTTTGGCTAGTCCATGCTTGGACGCCCGAACATTTATTTTAAATGTTTTAGGGGCCTTTAGCTCATCTGGTAGAGCACGTCATTTGCAATGACGGGGTGGCAGGTTCGAGTCCTGTAAGGTCCACAATAAAAAAAACGTCTTCGGACGTTTTTTTTAATGTGGACCTTAAGTAAGCAAACTACTTTGCTTACGTCAGGACGAGAAAGACTTTTCTATATTTTTGTTTAAAAATAGAAAAGTACCCGCGACGGTAGTCGAGAGTCCTGTAGTTAATACAATAGAAAAGTACCTGTGTTGGTAAACACGAGGCCTTGATTGAATCAAATACAAAAACACCCTGTTTTGCAACAGGGTGTTTTTGTATTTTACATTAATTATTTATTCAATACTGCGCGAGCTTTAGCACCAATCACTCCGTCTACTTTAAGAGGTGGATTAGCTTTTTGGAATGCTTTAACACAAGACTGGGTCTTCGCTTTAAATTTTCCGTCTACTGCTCCACAATCATACCCAGCAGCATTTAGGAATTTCTGAAGCTCTGTAACTTCATTTCCTTTTGAACCGAATTTCAGGTTTTTTGTAAATATAAATTTAACTGCACCAAGAACTTGTCCTCCAGTCCCTTGATTAGGGAGAATTATTCGGTAACCACCACTTCTACGCTGATTATTTACATTAACAATTCTTGTAACTTCTGTAGCCTTATTACCGGCAGCATCATTGACATTGTAAGTAACAGTGTAAGTACCTGAAACAGTTGTATTTACATTATTTACAGTAACAATACTCTTTGTGATATTACCATCTATATCGTCTTGTGCTGTTGCTCCTTCATCAGAATAAGTATCACCAACTGTTACATTGACAGGACTACTTCCTATAAGATTGATTACCGGAGCTGTATGATCTGGATTTTCTGCTACTGAAAATACTACTGTGTAAGTTTTACGAACTACTCTTTCTTCATCTGTATCTTCTGATGTTACAACAACTGTTGCTGTACCTGTAACAGATGATGGTTGAGTAATAACTTTTGTAGCAAATTCATCTGATGTTGTTGCTGAAACAGTTGGGATTGTTGTAGTTCCAAATGGAAGTACAACTGTGTATGACGTAGTCGCGGAATTAAATTCTGGATTCAATGTTCCTGCAGATGGGACGAGTGCTGAAAGATTTGCATTAGTACCGAGATTACGAACTACTACAGTTCTTGTAGTAGAAGAAGGGTTGCCGGTTGAATCTGTTGCTGAATAAGTCTTTGTGTAAGTTGCTGGAACTGCAGTATTTACTGTACCTGTTATTACTACAGTAATTGGACCAATATCGTAGTTGTCAGTTGCAGTTGCACCTGGTTCTACATATGCTTCCCCCTTCTTCAAATTCATAGGGTTTGAACCATTTAGAACAATCACTGGAGCA
>JAYTNB010000061.1:0-6341 GCA_043748495.1 bacterium
CACAGCTTCTGGTAGTAATGGTTCATCAGAAAGACTAACCAATGTTATCCAAACCGATACTGCTATAAACCAAGGTAATTCAGGTGGTCCACTTTTGAATTTGCATGGTGATGTAGTTGGTATAAATGTTGCGCGCGCGGACAATTCCTCGAATATCGGTTTCGCTCTACCTATTAATAGTGTAAAGAGTGTCATTTCTCAAGTTAAAAAAACTGGAAAAATTAGTCGCCCTTATGTCGGTATCCGTTTTGTACCTATAGACTCTAAATTGCAATCTCTTTTAGGTCTAAAAACTAATTATGGTTTATTAATTCAAAAGGCAGAAACTTATCCTGCGGTAGTACCAAATTCTCCTGCAGATATAGCGGGTATAAAAGAAGGGGATATCATTCTAGAAATCGATGGCAAAAAGGTAGACCTAGAAATAGACTTTATAAATTATATCCGTCAGAAGAAAATCGGTGACATAATCAAAGTTAAAGTCCTCTCAAATGACATCGAAAAAACTCTCTCAATCAAACTCGCCCAAGCACCAGAGGGGTTATAAAACTTGACAAAATAGGTATTTTAATGTTATATCTAAAGTAATTAGCGATTTTGCTATGTAACTTAACAAAAAGAGGACAAATCCAATGAAAAAGGAAACAAACTCTCAGAAACCAAGTTTTGAAGACTTGAGCTCTCTTGCAGGATTCACAATCGAATTTTTTGCAAAAAATTTAAACGCTAAACAGGTTGAGTACTGGAAAAACAACAAAACTTCTTTTGGGAAAAAACTTCGTGAAGTTTTTTGTATTGTAGACGAGTATTCAAAAAATCGTGAGGAGTGGAGAAAGTTTTACAAAACTAAATTCGACTGGGATGTTGATTTTAGTTTTGTTATTATCCCTGTCATGCCAAATGTTGGCAAGTGGCGTTTACTTTTTGTCGCTCGTGGTTTGACTTGCAATTTGGCACTTAAAAAAGCAAGTTTACTTTTTAAAACTTGGAAAGGTCGTGATGACCTCGACAAGGATTTAAAAAATATCCGCAACACAGACTCGCATTATGCGGTTTGGGTTCGTGATAAAGTTGAGCCTGATATTGAGACTCTTGGCAAGTCAACGAACGAAGCAGACCCTGATATGAAAAAGGGGATTACGCTTCTTGAGCGTATTGTATTTGAAATTAAATATTTTGCCGAAACTGGCAATCATTTAGATTTCAAAGGGGTAACTTTTTGTAGCGGTTCTCGCTATGCGGGTGGCGATGTCCCTCGCGCCTTTTGGGGCGGCGGCGGGTTGAACATCGGCTCGCGCAATCCTGACGATTCCGTTTCGGGCTGTGGTGTCCGTTCAGCAGGGTAATTTTTATCTTTTATTTTTTAACTTGCACCCTTTCAAAATTTTTTGAAAGGGTGCTTTTTATTTTGTCTCATAGTATAATAAATATATGACTAACGAAAAAACACAAGTACATCAAAGGCCATCTTGGGATGAGTATTTTATGTCTATTGCCGAATTGGTAGGCTCTCGTGCTACCTGCGACAGGGGGCGGTCAGGGGCTGTGATTACTCGCGATAAGCATGTCCTTACAACAGGCTATGTTGGAGCTCCAAAAGGTCTCGCACACTGTGATGAAGCTGGGCACGAATTCCACACTGTCACATCCGAGGACGGCACTGTTTCCAAACATTGTATACGCACAACTCATGCTGAACAAAATGCTATAGTACAAGGTAGCCGTGTGGGAATAAGTCTCGCAGGTGCAACTCTGTACTGCCACATGACACCGTGTTATGTTTGCGCAAAAATGATAGTGAATGCCGGTATAATAAAAGTAATTTCAAAGAAAGATTACCATGCGAGTACTCAAAGCAAAGATATTTTTAAACAAGCTGGTGTTGAATTCGTTCTATTAGAAGATGTCGTGGAAAAGTATTAATTTTATTTTATTTAATTTACCCCGCCATCGGCGGGGCAAGAATATATGGTAGACCTAAAAGAATTACAAAAAGAAGTTTATAGAAATAAATTAGAAAAAGGCTTTAATACAGAAACGGCCTATGAATTTTGTCGTGCACATGAAGAGCTTTCTGAAGCATTCTCTAAATATAATAAAAACGAAGAGGGAGTGGCAGAAGAATTAGCCGACGTAGCTATCTTTTTGCTTGGGATGTGTGAGCGTATGGGCTTTGATCTGGAAAAAGAAATAGTCCGTAAAGTAGAAGTAAACAAAAACCGTAAATATACAAAATCTAAATCCCCAGATGGTAAAGACATTTTTATAAGGGAAAAGACCGATTTAGATCCTTAATTTATGTTAAATAATAATTACAAATCAATATGGGCTGGTTTCATATAAAATTTTTTTATTTTATTAACTAAACAAAAAAATTAAATGAAAAAAGAACCACTAGTTTTTACAAAGTCTTTATTTGTATGTTTCGTCTTGTATATTACAGCACTATTTGCTTCTAATACACTAGGTTTAAAATTGATGCCATTTTTATTCGGTACTCAGTTGTCAGTTGCTGTTTTTTTTCTTTCCTATAGTTTTTATTATGACTGATATTGTAGGAGAGGTTTATGGGAAAAGGTATTCTAGATTATTTGTTTTTGGAGGTTTATTGTCAATTGTTCTATATCTCCTGATGAGTATTATTTCTGGGGTATTACCTTGGTCTAATAATTCTCTCTGGATCAAAGATTCCTATAACACTGTTTTTAGTATCTCGTTTAGGATGTCTGTTGCGTCAGTTGTCGCATTTGCAATTGCTGAGTATCAAGATGTGTCTGTTTTCTTTTTTGTAAAGAAATATTTTGGTGAAAAGTTTCTTTGGTTACGTTCTTTGCTATCGAATATCTGGTCACAATTTCTAGATACTACTATCTGGACACTTATCGCATTTGCAGGTGTATATAGTGGTAGTAAAATAATAGGGATTATTATCCCTTGGTGGATATATAAAGTATGTATGGGATTTATGTATACACCTTTGATTTACTACGGCAAACATTTACTAAATAAATTTAAAAATAATGAAAATTAAAGATTATAAAACAAAAGTATTTATTGAAAACGAAAACCTGATTCTTTTTATAGAGAAATACATCAAAAGTTTTTCTTCTGGAAGTATCCTTGTTATTACTTCAAAAATAGTGGCATTGTCTGAAGGTAGAACTGCTTTGATAGTTAATGAAAACACTCGAGAAGAAATTATAAAAAAAGAATCAGAATGGGCTATTCGAACACCGTATGCTTGGCTCACAAAAAAAGATGGGATGATAATGGCGTCCGCTGGTGTCGATGAATCGAATGCAGATGGAAAGTTGATTCTATTACCAAAAGATAGTTTCAAGAGTGCGAAATCTATCAGAGACTTTTTTGTAAAGAAGTATAATCTTGGAAATTTCGGAGTAATTATTACCGACAGTCGGACTATGCCATTGCGTGCTGGTGTCATAGGCCTCGCGATAGGTTATGTTGGTTTTAAAGGGATACGTGATTATAGAGGAACTTTCGATATTTTTAATAGAAAATTAAAAATGACACGTACCGATGTCGTTGATTGTTTAGCTGCTGCAGCTGTTTTGTGTATGGGTGAAGGTAATGAAAAAAAACCCTTGGCCCTCATTACAAATGCACCTGTTGAATGGAGTAATAAAATAAATAAAAAAGAACTTTTGATTGAACCAGAAGATGATCTCTACGCACCGTTTTTTAAGAATTTGTGATTTGACTTTTATGGTTTAAAACAGTATCTTTATGTTAAATAAAAATTAAATAAAAAAATGCGAAAAAATTTAGTAGAGACACTTCTACCAGTGTGGAATATGTCTCAAAATGAACTTTCTGATGTTATACGATGGGGTCCTTATGTTGAAAAGAATCCAAAAGTATGGAAACAGTCTACTTTACAGCATACACTTTCTTTCTCTATTGTCGCAAATGTCTGTGTTAAATTACTTAAAAAGCATGTAAAGCTCGATGAAAGTTTAATTCAAACAGCTTTTATGATTCATGATTTGGGTGAGGGTCTTACTCGTCGTGATATTACTGCAGATAATAAAAAAGATGAAGATGATTTGGAAGAGTATGAAGCTTTTAAGAAAGCTTTTGATTTTTTACCTGAGCAAATTTTTACTCAATATCAAAAAGCATTTTTATTGCAATTTGCATGGAAAAATCCTGAATGTTTTCCATATGCTGAAAAAATTTTGATGGGTCAACTTAATGCTAACTTTCAAAATGAAGTTCTGACTTTTAGAGCTTTGGAATCTTGGGAATATATTTTTTATCCTTTAGAAATGTATAAACAAGGGGTAGATGATGGATTATTGGTTAGAGTCTTAGAAAGACAATTACCAGTATTAAAATTTATGGCACTAACGTTGCCAGGTTTTCGAGCAGAAATTTTTACCTATGAGTTTGAAAAGTTGATGAGTAATCATGTAAAAGACAATAGATAAAAGTCTAATATTAAATTTTTATGTATTCTGCAAATTCTATATCAAATTCATTTAGGGCGTCGTGGTTTACCACGACGCTTTTTGTTTTGTTCCAGATTGTTTGCTCTATCATAGGGAAAAATGTATCAGCAAGAGGGAATATCTCGTCTACGTGAGTGATGTACAGTTTACTAGCTTTATCTAATCCTTGTTTATAAATCTGTGCACCGCCGATTATAAAAACCTCGACTTCATCTTGATTTTCTTCGAATTCGCGTCCTTGTTCAAGTGAGGCAATTTGTAATGCTTCTTCAAGTGAATGCACAACTGTTGCACCTTCGAAGTTGTAATTGTTATCACGAGTTATAATTATATTTGTGCGGTTAGGAAGTAGGCGACCTATAGACTCGAAAGTTTTGCGCCCCATTATGACAGTGTGTCCTCGCGTAGTGTCACGAAAGAATTTCATATCAGCAGGTAAAGACCACAACAGTTTATTGTCGGCACCCAGTTCATTATTACGTCCTATGGCTGCTATTATAGAGATAATCATACAGCAATAGGTGCTTTGATTGAATCGTGTGGATTGTAATCGACTAATTCAAAGTCAGTAATATTAAAGTCTTCCAAATTTTTCTTATCAGGATTGATTTTCATAGTTGGCATTGGTCTCAAGTCATTACGACGAGAAAGTTGCAAGTCAGCTTGTTCTAAATGGTTTACATATAAATGTGTGTCGCCACCAGTCCAGACAAATTCGCCAAGCTCGAGCCCTGTAATCTGTGCTATGACCATAACTAAAATAGAGTATGAAGCGATGTTAAAAGGCAGACCTAAAAATGTATCGCAACTTCTCTGATATAACTGACATGATAGTTTCCCATCTGCGACATAGAATTGAAAGAAGCAATGGCATGGTGGTAGACCCGCTTTGGCCATCTCGTCTATGTCGGCGACATTCCAAGCTGAAACTATTAGACGACGAGAGTCAGGAGTTTTTTTAATTTGCTCGATGACATTTTTGAGTTGGTCTATGTGACCGCCATTTGGTGTCGGCCAACTTCGCCATTGGTAACCATAAATAGGCCCCAAGTTGCCGTACTCTTTTGCAAAATTTTCATCACTTTTAATATCTTCAATAAATTTTTTTATGCCAGTATTCCATTCTTCACTGCCTGTTTGTGGAACAGGAATATTGTTTTTTATTAAATACGCTTTGTATGGCCATTCATCCCAGATATGGACATTATTGTCGGCTAGATATTTTAAATTTGTATCACCATTTAAAAACCAGATAAGTTCATGGATTATAGATTTGATAGGTACCTTTTTAGTAGTCAGGAGAGGGAAGCCTTTTGATAAATCGAAACGCATTTGGTGCCCAAGTAGCGAAAGTGTCCCAGTACCAGTGCGGTCTGTTTTCCTTGCCCCTTCATTTTTAATCCGCTCGATTAAATCCAAGTAAATATTGTCTACATGATATTTGTCCATAAATTCATTATAGCAATATGGGGTATTTAAGACACTTGACAAAATGTGTATTTATGTGATACAATATAGAGAAATTACTGCACAGAGCAGATTCTCTGAACATTTTATATTTTATACGCATGTCAAATGTACGTGAAATGAGCTGTGGCAAAATGCATGAATTAGCCATAGCTTTGGACAAAGCAGGATTTGATTCCGCTTTAGTTCAAAAAATTATCAGCTCTAAAAATAATACATTAGCGAAAGCTATGTATGAAGCTATTGCTGATAAAAAAGTGGTCGAAAGTAAATTTTCTTTACTAGTAGACCTTGGCACAATTGTAGTGCCAGATGATTACGTTGCAGGCAAAGAACTTGCAACCTTGAACCAAAAAGATTTTTATTATTTCAATGAAAATTTGATTGATAAAAATTTTGCAA
>JAYTNB010000062.1:0-17564 GCA_043748495.1 bacterium
GTACCCGTTTTATCTGTCATTATAAGGGTTGTTTGACCGAGTGTTTCTGTTGCAGCTAGTTTCCTCACGACACCTTTATTGTGAGCGAGTTTCAATGACCCAATAGCAAGTATGACGGTTAGTGCTATGGGTAGTGACTCGGGGACTGCCCCAACAGCAACAGATGTTGCAAGAATCAGCATTTCAAAGATTGGTTGACCACGAACAATTCCTAGTATCACAATACCAATAACCAAAAATATCACTACTGAACATATTATCCAAGCCAGCTTGCCTACACTTTTTTGTAATGGTGTTTCCGTTTTCTTGGCATCAGAAACAGTCTTGGCAATTTTTCCTATTTCCGTATGGTCGCCGGTTGCATAAACAACAGCATGAGCATAACCCTCGACAACTAAAGTTCCAGCATGGGCGATGTTTGTATGTTCTGAAACAATAGACGTCAAGCTCAATTGATCTGTGTTTTTTTCAACAGGTAGTGATTCACCGGTTAAAATTGACTCATCTGTTTTGAAATTGTTGATGGAGAAAATCTTTGCATCACTTGGTATGCGTGTCCCATAAGAAAGACGAATAATATCACCAGGGACAATCTCTGTACTATCTATTTCCTGTTCTATTCCGTTTCGTATAACACGCGCACGGTCTTTTATATAACTTCCGAGTTTCGCCAATGTATTTTCTGCTTTGTATTCGTGATAGAAACCAAGCACTACGTTTACTGTAATAACAAAAATTATAACCCACATATCCAGCCACTCTGAAAGTAATCCTGTCAAAACCGCCGCGCCAATTAGCAAAAATATGAGGGGACTGACGAATTGTTTTAAAAATATGTTTATAACATCAAGTTTATTTTTATTTTTAAAAATATTGTTTCCATAAAATGAAAGTCTTTTTGAAACTTCCTCATCTGTTAAACCATCTTTACTGGTCTCTAAAATTTTCATCAACTCTTCTGTATTCTGTGCCCACGGATGCATGATTTTTATCGTATTCATGAGTATATTTTAGCATATTCTGTGTTATACTTATATTATGAAAACTATAGTCTCTATAAACAAAATGAATTCAAAAACTTGGTATAAACTTATTTTTCTTGGGGGGATTATTAATATTATAATTAGTATTTTTGTTACTTATAATACTTTGGACTTTAAAAAGTCTGCTGTTTCTACACAAGGCAAGGTTGTTGAAAACGTGGAAGCAGGTTATTCTGATAATAATGTTCCTATGTATAAATCAAAAATAGTTTTTTCTGATGAAAATAAAAAAGAGCATACTTTCTATTCAACTTATTCAAGCAACCCTCCTCAAGACTCAGTGGGAGATATTCTTGAAGTATTTTATAATCCTAATAATCCACAAGAAGCTCGTTTGGACTTAAGTTTTTGGGGTCCTATTATTATATTTTTTATGGGACTCTCTTTAATTATTGCTAGTTTTTTTATAAAACATGTAAATCCTGAGAGACAAGCTATGTTTAATAATTTTCTTACTTCTCAAAAGTAGCTTTTTCTATTGTTATTGCAGTTATTATGCCAAATATTATGATACCAAAATAAGCGAGCATTACCTGCCAGTATGTATATGGTATAGAATCTATAACTCCTAAAGAACAAACACTAATCCAAGATATGACGGAAATTGCTCCGCCCATAAATGCCTTTTGGCGGGCTCTGGTTTTAGTAGGGTCTGTTAAGAAATGTTCTTTTATGACTTGCTTCCAAATGTATTTATGCAAGATAAAACCGTTTATAAGTAGCACAAGCATAATAGACATCTTGGCTAAGAATTTTACCGACACGATATACTTAGGGATATTTGAAAGAAAAAGACCACCACCACTTAGTATAATAATAATTAAAGCGAACCAAACAGCATTTGAAATTAAACTCAGTGTTTTTACTTCGCCAAAAGACAACTTCTTGTCTTTGCTGTAAAAGTTAAATAGCATGTCCGACATAAGTGCGGCCCCCATACCAAAAACGACACTCAAAACGTGCAGAATTGTCATCGGTATTTTTATGTAGGCAAAAAAGTCTAGAAACATGGGTGTATTATAGCACATGAATTATAATTTATTTTCTGTTATAATACTTTTTATGAACAAAAACACTAGTTTGAAACAAAAAATGGGGAAGTGGTACATAATATCGACGGTTGGATTGTGTGCTATTGTGCTTGTAGTTGGCAAGTTTTTTATAAATGAATTTGGTTTTGATCTGATATCACTCAATCCGCTCATTGGTAGTATTATATCAAGTTCTATATTTATAACGGGGTTTCTGCTTGCTGGTGTTTTTTCAGATTACAAAGAAGTTGAGAAAATCCCCGCCGAAATACGCTCTTCTCTTGAAAGTATAATATCTGAAGGCAAAGCACTTAAAAGAAAAGATGCTGATTTTGACAACAATCAAATAAAGATAATTGTTCAAAAATTGATAAAAGAATTTGAACAAGGTCTAAGCGATACTAAAGACCACAGTCACTTAACCTCTGCATTAGAAGTTGTATCGGAATTAGATATTGTTTTTGATGACATGGAAAAAAGAGGAGTCCCTCCGAACTATATGACCCGTATAAAGTCAGAGCAGTCTCATTTAAAAAAGATGTTGTTGCGGGTTTATCATATACAAAAAACAAAGTTCATGCCCTCTGTTTCTGTTTTAGTAGAGTCTACTGTTTCTATAGTCATTTTACTCTTACTATTTTTAGATACAGAATTGTATGTTGGGATGATAGAAGTTGGTATTTTTTCTTATTTACTTTTGTACATCATGCAACTGATACACGTACTCGAAAAGCCTTTCCGTAAGGGTAAAGATGACACTTCCGACGATGTCAGTATATTCTTATTGCGAGAATTAAACGAGAATTTAGATTTAAAATAAAATTATTGCTATAATGAGCTCATGAAAGCTTTTCAGTTTATTTTTATAACAATAATGTCTTTTGTTATTTTAATTGCTTCGATTTTTACAGCAAAAGTGTATTCTTTGGGGCTCGGTTTATCTTCAGATGCAACGTATAAAGTTGTTGTTATTTCTGTTTTAGGACCACTGTTATTTATGAGCACTATGCTCTTAGGACGTTTTGTAAAACATAAAGTTTTCAACGCTATTTCTTATATTGTGAATGTTTTCGGTGGAATAATCTTTTATTTATTTATCTGGGCTTTATTTTTAGGAATTGTTTTATTTGTAGGAAAAGTTTTTAATTTTACCGTGCCAGTCTTTGTATCTATACTATTTTTAGTTTTAGGATTTACTTTTTGCGTACTTGGCACAGTACAAGCTTTGTTTATAAAAAAAGTTTTTTATGATGTATTGTTGCCACAAGCACCAAATTCTTGGCATGGTAAAAAAGCTATCCTTGTTACCGACACTCACTTTGGAAATATTAATCATAAGAAATTTTCAGATAAAGTTGTAAATAAAATTTTAGAAATAAAACCAGACTTTGTACTACACGCTGGAGATTTTTATGATGGGCCAGATAATGAAACAAATATCATAACCGAGTCTTGGAAAAAGCTGGCGCAAACTACCCCTGTATTCTACACTTCTGGCAACCATGAAGAGTACGGTCCTTATGATAAATTTATAGAGTCTATAACAAATGCAGGGGTCAATGTACTACTTGATAAAGTTACAGAATACGATGGAGTACAGATTGCTGGTATAAAGTTCAGAGGTAAAAAGCAAAATATTAAGGCGCAAGAAATTATTGATAATCTAAATATCGATAAAAACAAATCTTTGATTTTAATCAACCACCATCCTGCTTTTCAAGAAAGTGCAAAAGTTGTAAATACGGACCTTATGGTTTCAGGACATACACACAATGGTCAGTTCTGGCCACTGAATTTCATCATTCGTATGGCTTATGGTAAATACACTTATGGTATAAACACAGATGAAAGTTTAACAACTATTACAAGTCGTGGGGTAGGGACAGCCGGACCACCAATGAGACTTTTCAATAGTCCAGAGCTTGTTATCATTAACTTTAGAACAAAATAGTATGAAACAAATTATATATTTCATACGTCACGGCGAGACAATTCTAAATGCACAGGGGATACGCCAGGGGTCCGAAGGCTCTCTTTCACAACAAGGCATAGCTCAGACTCTCGACATAGCTCGTCGTTTTCCCAAAAAGCATGGTAAACCTCATGTCATCCTTTCGAGTCCGTATCAGAGAACAATGGAAACGTCAAAAATCATCGCTTCCGAATTAGAAATTGATGTTGATGATATAAAGTATTCTGATTTATTAAAAGAACGCCGAAATCCAACTGAAATAATAGGGCATTCTGGAAAAGAAGAAAAGGTTAAAATGATACTCGATATTATCGATAAAAGTTTCCATGATGATAACTTTAGATATTCGGATGAAGAAAACTTTATTGATTTAAAAAAAAGAGCAAAGAAGGTACTAAAGTATATAGCACGTCAAAATCAAAAACGCATCATTGTTGTCACGCATGGTATTTTTTTAAAAGTTTTAGCCTCGTATATAACCATAGGTGATTCTCTGACTTCTTTGGATTATGAGAAGTTGAGTATTTTTAATCATTCAGAAAACGCGAGTCTAACTGTGGTGACACATGTACCGCATATATTTAAAAAAGATGAGTGGGAAATCCTCGTTTGGAATTCTGTTATAGGGGACAACTATGTCGAGAATGAAAATAAAACCGTTTTATAATTAATGGTCGTGTACACCACCGTTGTTTATCGAATATATTTGATTTACTTTTTCTTGTAATAATACATATAAAAACCTTAAGAAAACAGATATAAAACCAACAAACATCCAAGACAAGAATGTATGAGAAATATGTTTTACTGTTGGATTATCAAAAGTATTAAACATAAAAAAGTCTAAAGGTTGGTACAATAAAATAAAAAAAAGACTAATCCAGTAAGTAAAACATAAACCACAAGTTAAAGCGGTGCCCAAAAAAACAGGGAATTTATTTTTTAAATATTTTCCTATTTTTTTATTTTTATTTAAAGTGCTACGCCAAAGAATGCTTATACTGGCAATAATAAAACTGATTTGAATTATGGTTAACATTTTTTAAAATATATTTTAATTTGTAAAATACGGCTCCAAGTTTCCTTAAAGCCGTAAAATTTTTGTTGCGAATTAACACTCAACACTTTCAAAGTTTTCTACTTCAATTCCTTCAAGCAAAGCGGATTCTTTCGTCACCGTGTACTCAAATGGTAGCTTACAATTAAGAATCAAATGACTCTCTGCAAGCATATGAGTGAAAACACTCTGGGTCGCTTCATGCCTTTGTTCTGGTTTGATTTTAAAAATTACAGCCATTTCTCCTGTCCCTTCAAGCAAGTTTACTAATGAACAGTCACAATCACAATTGTGATCGATAACCATGCCTGTTTTTTTAAACATAAATGACTGCACGGTCAATAAAAGTTTGTAACATTTAGCACTTGCGTGAAGCATAGTGTCTACGATACCGTAATGATGGGGGAGTTCATTGGCTTCTTTCAAAATTGACCTCGATATTTCTGGGTTCTCTCTTGTACCCAAATAAGCAAATGAATCCCAAAGAACAGAAGAAACCCTGTTGCCATAAAAATCAGCTGCATCTTGTATTGCCTCTAAAACATTTACTTTGAAAGTAAAGTTGGCATCTCCTTTTTGTGGCATAAAACTTTGCTTATTAAATGGACTAGCAAAACCTTTGGCCATACTAGAAAGAAAAGCTTTTGCGTTACCAACCCAATGAGGTTGATTACATTTTACAGATTCCCTTTCTGTCCACTTTAAGTGAGCATATGCTCTACTTGTTAAATCTTCTTCTTCCCAACCAGAGTCGAAAAGACTTTTCCAAGCTTTAACTTCAGTACTTAGATAACCCTTCATTTCCAAGAAAGATGGGATTTCTAAAAAATTTAGGGTCATTTTGATACCCTGGATTTCACATTTCTTACACATTTTTTTAATTTTTAAAAGTGAACTAATTTTAAAAGAACAAATTTTAACTAAATTTAATTTATATTTTTTATTTAAATACAAATGCAGTTTAGTTGCAATTAAACCTAATATAGCATATAGTAAATTAAATGCAAGTAAGTTGCAGTTAGTTCTCTTCATAATTAAATCCTGGATTATGTTAAAAATAACCAAATACAAACATTTATTTTTCTTAATTTTTCTACCTAGTTATCTAATCATTCAAACTACTCATGGCTGGGAACATATATTAGACCCACTTTTGTGGATTGGAGTTATTGTCGCAACACTAGCTCATGCTAGAAGAAATATCCTAACTCTAATACTTTTGTTTAGCCATATGATAATAGAGTGGTTCGAGTGGGGTTCAACGGAAATATTGCCTTGGATTTTACTGAGTAACCTTTTTCATACTGGAATGGATTTTATTTTTTTACATCATGAAATAAAAGTGCACTTAAAGAAAGATCCAACATGGATTTTGATTGGTGTATTTTTAACACTATTTTTTATTTTTTCCGTCACTTCTCAGATCGAGATACCGGAGCAAATGATAGAGCGTACTCACCCTTTTGTTTTGGGTGGAGTAATAGGTTGCGTAGCTAGTCATATTTATTTTCACATTAAAAAAGAGTAACTAAAATTACTCTTTTTCTTTTTATAATCTGGTTGCATTTGGACGTTATAAGCGTTATTGTATATATATGAAATCAAAAGTAAATCAATCAAATACTATATTAGACAAAGCAGGGCTCAAGAAAACTGATTCTCGTATTGCACTCCTCGATTTACTTTTAAAGAATAAAAAACCTATTTCAGTTAAAGATATTGTTTCCAAACAATCTTCCGATAAAGTTACTATATATAGAATGCTTGAAATAATGACCAAAAAAGGGCTCATCCGTCGAGTCGATACAGGAGAGCGAGAATCCCAGTATGAAATTATAGATAGTCACGATGATCATCATCATGTTATATGTCTTGATTGCAAGAAAGTATCCGACTTTACTGGATGTGATTCAGACAATCTAATTAGCAAAGCCTTAAAACAAGTTAAAGATTTTAAACAAATTACACATCATTCTTTTGATTTGTTTGGAATTTGTAATACTTGTTACAAAAAATAATGTCCCGTCTTTCTAAAAAATTATTATTCGGTGTCCTTGTATTTTCTTTTAGTTTTTTTAATGCACCACAAATACATGCAAATGAATTAATCCAAGACAAAACAGAAATAGTAAAAGCAAAAGTCCTAGAGGTTTTGAGTCAAAATGAAGAAGACGTGATAGGAACCGATGTTAAAAGAATAAATCAAAATATTAGTATAGAGATTTTACAAGGAGAACAAAAAGGAAAGGTGATAGAAATTGAAAACGATTATATCGTTCTCTCAAAAGGGGATAAATTCTTTCTTTATCATAGTATCGATGGATTAAATGGTATAGAATCGTATTCTGTTAGAGATGTAGATCGTCGTCCCGTCATAGTATTTTTCATAGCTTTGTTTGTAGCTGTGGTGCTATTGTTTCTAGGTAAAAAAGGTTTACGATCCCTTCTAGGGCTCGCGGGGAGTTTCTTTGTTATTTTATATGTTCTCATTCCAAGTCTTCTTCGTGGGTATCCTCCCATACTGACAAGTATTGTTGTTGCAACCATCATTCTTTTCCTCGCTATATATTTCACTCACGGTTTCAACCGTGTATCAACAGTTGCTTTTACTGGAACAGTGCTCGCAGTTATATTCACAGGGATTCTGGCTTATATTGGAGTTACTTTGGCTCATTTTACTGGTTTCGTCACAGAAGAAGCTTTTTATCTTAATCTAAACACACGGGGAACGTTAGATTTTACAGGACTTTTGCTCGGTGGAATTATGATCGGAGTCCTCGGTGTTCTTGATGATATCGCCATAACTCAGTCTGCTATTGTCCGTGAACTGTATAGTTCCGCCCCACATCTTTCAAAAAAAGAAGTCTATAAAAAAGCAATCGGTGTAGGCAAAGAGCATGTAGGAGCACTAGTGAATACTCTAGCTCTCGCATATACAGGAGCATCGTTACCATTACTGTTACTGTTTTCATCTGCAGGGCCAACTAGTTTTAGTATTATAAACCAAGAAATATTTGCGACAGAAATTATCCGAACGATAGCTGGGAGTATCGGTCTTATCTTAACTGTTCCGATTACCACCTTATTGGCTGTGTATCTGTTGAGGGATTACAAAGGGGAAGTCCCATCACATTCTCATATGGGACACGCGCATTAAATATGCAAAAACAAAACTATATGATATCATTAAACGATTTATAAATATCATTGTTAAATTATTAATTAAATAACCTCTGCCACTAGCGGAACAAGTACAAATTATGAATATAAAAAACTCAACATCAACAAAATTTTTTACTGCACATATGTGCAAATATCTAGGTGTTGGTCTAATCTCTGGATCAATTATACACGCGGGGACCTTAGGTGGGGACTATTTAAAGTACATAGTACTTATAATTTTAGGTATTTTAGTGTTTGTTATCGGGAATGTTTTAGAACATGGTCTTTCATCTTTAAAACAGTTGCTTCCGTATATTGGAGTATCAACAGTATTGTCTATCGGGACAGGGATGGTCAGCGGTGGGACTCAGCACTACTTAGACGGTCCTAAAATCGCAGCGATACTTTTTCCTTTGGGTTTATTTCTAGCTTACCTTTCTTTTATTTATCGTGACTATAAAAAAGAATTTACTCTAAAGACTTTCTTAAAAATTACAATTATATCTATAATATTATTCTTTGTTTTGTCTTTTATTGCAGATAAATTGGCTAGTAGAAATATTAATACAGAATCAAATTCTACAAATGAAATACCTGTTCAATCAGATGGACACAGGCATATTCATTAATATGAAAAAAGTTTTTAAATTTAAATCAAAAGTTTGGCTTTATCCAGGTATGAGTGGCTGGCATTTCGTTGGTGTACCTAAAATAGAATCAGATGTAATTAAAAAAGGATTTGTAAAAAAAGCAGGTTTTGGTTCTGTGCCAGTTATCGTTACTGTCGGGAAAACTATCTGGGAAACATCTATTTTCCCAGATAAGAGAACTGGTACTTATTTACTACCACTTAAACTTGCAGTTCGTAAAAGAGAAGCGATAGTAGTAGGCGAAGAGGTGTCACTTTCTATTGAAATTGTTTAAAAAGTAATATCGTGATTTTTATCACGATTTGATATCAGAAATTGCAGACCGTTGGTGTGCCCCAGTCTCCAGTGTTACCTGGTAGTGTGCCAGATCGACACCAACTATTTGTCGCACCGACATAAATATACATGTCGTAGCCACCCGTCTGAACGCCAGTCGTCATCCCGTTGGCATAATAACGGTCGCCGTCAGAAATAAGTAGAGCTGGCATGGTAATATATGGAGCGAGTTTACTAACCAGTATAGGATCATTTAATGCCACGTCGCCATTACCACTAGAATTTGAAGTTGGGTAGCCACCGTTATCTCCGTAATACAATTCCAGCGCAGTTTTAAGTTGTCTAACATTCGCCATGCGCGCAGCATCTTTTCCTTTGACGCGTGCCGTATTCAATGATGCCAGCACAACACTAGAGAGCAAGCTGATAATGGCGATAACCACCAGTAGCTCTATGAGGGTGAACCCGCCTGAAAAATTACGAATTTTTTGGTGGGTGAAGCCACGAGAAGTGTGATGAAATTTTTGTTTAGTGTTCATGACTATGATTAAAAATTAGTATTCTACTCCTACGGCAGGGACAAAAGGAATTTTCTTATTAGAGGAATTTCCTCCAAAAAACAAAAACAACGAAATAACAATCGCCACCACCACAAACCCAATCAAAACATAATTAGCTTGCTTTTCATCTTTTATCATTCCACCAGAATGCTTCATAATCCATTCTGTAATTTTAGGTGTTGTTGTTTGGAAAGATTGACTAGGTTGTCTAAACTCCTCAAACTCTACTTTTTGTGGTTCATTGTTTGGGTACATGTGTTTAATTTATTGCGTTATTTTCACAACTACTTATAGTTTACTATGATAGATACCTACCTGCAAGCGGGGAAAGGGAGGAAAGGCCTGGGAGGTTTCGCAAGAATGATTCTTACAAAAATTTAAAACGACGTGGATTACTCCCCCTAGATACTTTAAATTACTTTAAAAATTTAATTACCAACTTTATAATTCATTGACCAAGTGTTTCTGACGCAAATATCAAAAGAATCTGAAATTGTGGCGAGGTCAGAGGCTGATGGATTTTCTAGTCTCGCATAAAAACCATACAGTTGATCTTGTCCGCCCAGTAAACAACCATATCCAGTAAAATCCTTTCTCCAATACATGTAGCCGAGACCTCCATTTCCACCAGGATCTGTAGAAATTGTTGAAATATATGTCGGGGAGAAAGGATTACTGTTTGGTGTCCAGTTTGAAAGCCATCCAGCTGAGCTCGAATATGAACCAGTATCGCGAAGCAATTCATTTGCATTAGCAAGTTGTCGTAATGTTGTTTTTCTCTGTGCGTCTCTTGCTTTTACACGAGCTCCATTCAATGATGCCAGAATAACACTAGACAGCAAGCTGATAATGGCGATAACCACCAGTAGCTCTATGAGGGTGAACCCGCCTGAAAAATTACGAATTTTTTGGTGGGTGAAGCCACTTTTTTTGTTGTGTTTAAATACATTCATACGATACTATAAATTATATCAAAAACTAGTCTTTGTGACTAACTCATCTTTATATAACAATACAATAAAATACAATTTTAATTGTGTTTTATGAGTTAAATCATCAATATGACTTTTAGCTAAAGTAACTTAAAAATGTTAATATGGGTGCAATGCAAAAAGATACAATTATAAAGATAAAAAATTTAAAAAAGGAGTTTATAGATAACGGTAGTCCTCTCGTTATTTTTGAAAATACCAATCTTGAAATAAAAAATGGAGAAAAAATAGCCATCATAGGCGCTTCTGGTAGTGGAAAATCAACTCTGTTGTCTTTATTGGCTGGACTCGACAAGCCTACTGAAGGAGAAATATTTGTAAAAGATATACCAATAAATGATCTTTCAGAAAAAGAGCTCTCTGATTATCGTAATCGTGAAGTCGCGATTATATTTCAGTCTTTTGAATTAATAGGTCCTTTTACTGCACATGAAAATGTCAGAGCTCCACTGGACATCAGAGGCAATGTTTCAGATAAAGATATAGAAAGTACTACAAATACTTTATTAGAAGAAGTGGGTCTGAGCAATCGCAAGCACTCTTTTCCTAGCACTCTCTCAGGAGGAGAAAAACAAAGAGTGGCTATCGCTCGGGCTTTGGCTTCAAATACAGATATCATTTTAGCTGACGAACCAACTGGAAGTCTCGATAGAAAAACAGGGGAGATGGTTTTCGATCTGTTGTTAAGAGAAGTAGACAAGCGCTCAAAAACTCTCATTGTTATCACTCATGATATAAACATAGCTCAAAAAATGGATAGAATAATAGAATTAAAAGATAAAAATTTACAAGAAAAGACAAGTGTATAACTTTAGAATTATATTTAAATACAGTTTTCGTATATTGTTTAGAGAATGGAGAAAGTTTGTATTACCTTTTTTGTCTCTGACCTTTACCACCTTGGTAGTTCTGACGGTGTTGCTTTTTACGAATTCCAGTTCTCTTTTTTTACAAGATAAAAACAAAGAATTAATTGGTGGCGATATTTCTATCGAATCTAATTACGAATTAACACAAAGTAACCTAGATACCATTTTAGGTAAAGATATAAATGTTTTAAAATACTCAAGCGAATATGGCTTCTCTGGTATCATAACCAAACAAACTCTAAATACTCCAGTTTCACTTTCAGTAGTAGATTCTAATTATCCAGTTTATGGTAGTCTCTCTGTTGAAAACGATTCTTTCCGAACTCCAAAAAATAATGAGATATATATAGATACAAATGCATCAGTAAAGTTAAATGTAAAAAAAGGAGAAGAGGTGGTCTATGCGAATATGTCTTTTATTGTCGCTGGAATAATAGAGAAAGATAGTAAATCTTTATTATCAGGATTTAATTTCTTGCCAAAAGTTATTATCAGTAAAGAAGGTTTCGAAAGAACAAAGATAGATAAAGCCTTATTACGTTCGGAGTATACGTATGTTTATTCAATAGAGAGTACAAATAATGTTGCATTGCGTGAAGTTATATCTCGGGCTCGCGATAACAAAGTTAATATAGAAGTAGCAGGTATAACAGAGTCTGGTTTAGTGGAAGGATTATCTTTGGTAAAACAATTTTTGATTTTAGCAGTTCTGTTGTCTTGTATTTTATCAGCAGTAAATATCTATGCAGGGATGCTGTATTTCTTAACCATTATGCGCAAGAGTTTCGCTGTTTTACTTGCTATCGGTTTCAATAAAAATAAATTAGCCATTACTTTGTCTTTTTCATTGTTTTATATTTTAGTTTTCTCCACTTTATTTGGAGGTCTTTTGTCAGTTTTATTTTTTAATTTTATTCTAGATCAAATAGCAAAGAACTTTGACCTAGTTCTCCCATCTGTAGGATTATTTTTGCCTAGCGTGTTTACAATGCTTGTTGTTTTCGGTATTTCTTTTGCGTCTTTTGTCCCAAGCCTGAGAAATTTGATGAGTCTGAATCCAAAGATATTGCTTTCTGGAGGACAAGAAAAAAGAGGTAAAAAGGCTTTTTTAAATTTCGCGATTATTACATTGTCTAGCTTGATACCACTTGTTCTTATTTCTGTTTTCTTATTAGAAAATTTCTTGTACGGGCTTCTGAGTATCTTGGCTATAATTTTTATCTATCTTGTCCTAGCTATAGTTTTCTATTATTTGATTTTATTTATATATAAAAAAAGAAATAAATTCAGATTCTTGTTTCGTAGTTTGATAGCTTACAAGTTCTCTGACGGACTTTTTGGTGTTGTATCTTTGACTTCACTTTATGTCGCTCTGACTTCTTTATGTTTACTTATTCTTTTGCAATCTACTTTAACTAATTTTATCAAAGCTGATCTAGGTGACAGATTACCATCTATTTACATTATAGATATTCAGAAATCTCAAACAGAAGCCATAAAAGAAAATTTCAAGGAAGTAACATTGTTTCCTAATGTTGGAGCTCGAATTCTATCTATAGACGATCTAGATATTCAAAAAGCGATAGCACTTTCTGATGGTTCTGTTAGTAGAGAATTCGGTAGAGAGTACAATCTAACTTATCGTTCAGAACTACTAGCAAACGAAAAAGTAGTAAAAGGGGACTGGCTTAAAGGACAGACGAATGAGGTTTCAGTAGAAAAAGAATTTGCAAATAGAGCAAATATTAAACTAGGATCCGTTGTGGTTTTTTCTGTATCTGGTTTTGAAATAAAAAGTACAGTTACCAGCATCAGAGAGTCCGACTCCAGAAGTGGTTTACCTTTCTTTTATTTTGTATTTAATCCTGTCGATTTACAAAAGTACCCAGCTACTTTTTTCGGATATACTTATTTAGACGATGAAGATAAAAATAAATTTACAAATTACCTAGCACAGAATTTCCCTAACATCTCTACGGTGGATACAAAGGAGGTTTCTAATTTCGCAGAAAATTTAATTGGAGGATTACTTATAATAATATACATTATATCTTTACCACCTCTCGTATTGGCGTCATTTTTGATAATCACACTCATCATCTCTTCTTTTGCAGGTAGACGTAAACAGGGAGCTCAACTGATGGCGCTCGGTGCTAGAAATAATTTTATAGAGAAATCGTATTACATAGAGACCGTATCTACCACTCTAGTTAGTGGTGTGTTGGGTTATTTTACTGCGATATTGGCGACCTTGTTTATTACAAAATATTTCTTTAAAATTAAAAGTATGGTTTTCTATGATATAGAACTTATCGTCACCATATGTTTTATAGTATTGTTCGTGTTGATTTTAGCGAGAGTGTTATGGCGTGGCGACAAAAAACCACTACGAGAATTATTATCTTATGAAGAACATTAGAATTATTTTATTTATTTTGGTCTTATTTGTAGTATCATCTTTGATATGGTTTTTTTATTTTCGCTCTGATGAAAAAAACATTGTTTTAGAAAAGAATCAAGGTGAAGCTACCTATACCATAATAGCTTTTGGCGATAGTCTAACCGCTGGGTATGGTTTACCTCTGTACGAGAGCTACCCAGAGCAATTAGAAGAAAGACTAAAAGAAAAAGGCCTAGAAGTAAATGTTGTAAATGCTGGAGTTAGTGGAGAAACTACTAAGGGTAACAATGAGAGAGCAGATTTTATCAAAGAACAAAATTCTGACATGATTATATGGGGGATAGGAGGTAACGATGCACTCAGAGCCCTCCCTGTAGAAGAAGTTAAGAAGAATATGGAAAGTACGATTCAAATATTGCAAAGTGCTAAAAATAAACCAAAAATATTGATGTTAAAAATGCAGTCACCGCTCAATGCCGGGTTAAAATATAAAAAAGACTTTGATTCTATATACGAGGATCTGGCTCGAAAATATGACTTACCATTAGTACCTTTTGTTATCAGTAGTGTGTTTCTAAATCCAGAACTTATGCTAGAGGATCGTATCCACCCAAACAAAGACGGTTATGCCAAACTCATAGAAGACAGTCTTTTAGAGACTGTTTTAGACAAGATTAAGGGCTGAAATTTCTTTCACTGAAGAACTTTTGTTTCGCATGTTTCGCAAGGACAGTTCTCGTAACATCCAATTATACTAAAATTGTAATTTATTTTTACTTTAAACGGCATCACTGTAGATAGAGTTAGTCGAAACTATGTGAAAATTATTTTGTGTAAAATTCAAATTATTAAAATTTATAAAATAAAATATGGATTCATTTAATTCGCCTACAACCAAGCCATTGTATCGAGGTACTCAGATAGTTTGGTATATTCTTGGTTTTTTAGAAGTTCTACTGTTTTTTAGATTTGTTTTAAAGTTACTTGGGGCCAATACGGTGGCAGGGTTCACTCAGTTTATCTACAATGTAACTAGTGTTTTCGTCTCTCCATTTATTAATGTATTTAGGATTATGCATGCGCAGGGTAGTATCTTTGAATGGACTACTCTTTTGGCGATGTTGGTTTATTACATTATAGCTTTAGGTATAATCGAACTTTTTTTCATAGGAAAAACAGTTTCTACTCCCGAAGCGGCAAGTAAAATGGCACAAAAAGAGATATAAGATATTTATTACAAAAATACATCACATACAAGTACAGTGTATTTTTGTAATATTTTTGTTATGAAACGTCATTATATATGTATTAACAATTTAATTTATTTAATTTTATGATTACAACAATAGCTGTTATTTTACTTATTCTATGGCTTCTAGGTATGATTACTTCCTATACAATAGGAGGGTTCATCCACGTGCTTCTTGTTATTGCAATTATTATGATCCTCATTAGGCTTATAAGAGGAGAGAATGTTTTGTAAAATAACCTTTTAAATAGAAAGGTTTTATAAGTAAACCACAAAATTGTTTTGTGGTTTTCACTATTCCAGTTGACAGATACCCCCATGGGGTATATAATGTATTTAGGATATTCTAGTGTATTATTATAACCCACTCTGATATCCATAATTATTATGGAAAATACAAAATGTTCTTGTGAGAATTGTAAGTGTGAAAAATGTGCGTGTTCTAATTGTACAAATGATTGTTGTAAATAAAAATGCAACATATTAAAATACTATTGAAATAAATATATGCACGGAATTCATAAAGATAATAAAAAAATACTGACCCGCCTCAAAAGGATTGCGGGGCAGTTGGGTGGTATTGAAAAGATGATACTTCAAGATAAGTATTGTATAGAAATTATTACCCAAACTAGTGCTATTAAAAGTGCTATTTCGTCGCTCGAAGACGAGATGCTAGAAAGCCACCTTTCGCATTGTCTACACAAAGACACTAATCATAGCAAGTTGGCGGAAATGCAAAAAGAGATTATAAAAGTATATAAACTAAAAAGAAAATAATTTTATGAACACTCCCAAAATATATAACGTAAAAGGTATGCACTGTGCTTCATGTGCAAGCATTATCGAACGAACAATAAAAAAAATTGATGGGGTAGAAACTATTGAGGTTAATCCTGGAACTGAGAATGCAAAAATTGTTTTTGATACTTCAAAAACTAGCGCTGAATCTTTCAATACCAAGCTTGAACCACTCGGATACACCCTTGTTGTGCCGATGTATCACGATATGAAAAATATGTCTGCTGGTGAGATGGGTATGAGTGAAAATGAACATGCCGAGCATTTAGGATTAAATCAATCAAAGCAAGAAAAATTAAAAGAAATAGCTGATATTAAAAAAGGAGTTTTCGGGGCATTACCCATTGCAATTATAAGTATATTTATAATGACTTGGGAGATACTTGGTAAATATAATATAGTCCCTCCAATGTCTGAAACTTTGTATGAATTTTTCCATCATTTACTTCCAATTTTTGCTACATATATTTTTATAACCATTGGCAAGCCATATTTACTCGGAGTATATAGATTTTTCCGTTACGGCAAGGCCAATATGGACACACTGATTGGTCTGGGTACCTCGGTCGCATTTATCTATAGTTTTATTATTACTGCTTTTGAAGAAGTCCTAGCCCCGTATCTAAATGTCCAATACAATTTTTATGATATAACAATCGTTGTCATCACATTTATAGCCTTAGGTAAATACTTAGAAGCAAAATCAAAATTGAAAACTGGTGATGCTATAGAAAAGTTACTTGGACTTCAAGCAAAAACTGCGCTGGTAATTCGTGACGGCAAAGAGATTGAAATTTCAATTGATCTCGTATTGGTAGGTGATATTTTGATTGTAAAACCTGGGCAGAAAATCCCCGTCGATGGTATTGTGGTAACAGGCGCTTCGTATGTTGATGAATCAATGATAACTGGCGAGCCAATACCAGTTGAAAAAAATATTGAAGCGCAAGTAGTTGCAGGAACAATCAACACCACAGGTACATTTAATTTTAAAGCAACAAAAGTTGGCTCGGAAACCCTACTTGCCCATATTATTAAGATGGTCGAGGAGGCTCAAGGAAGTAAAGCGCCAATACAGGCTCTAGCAGACAAAATTTCTGCTATCTTTGTACCCATTGTGCTTGTGATTGCATTTTTGGCATTTGGTCTATGGATGTACTTTGGGATACCGACACTCGGAGTCCCACTTGCACTTTCATACGCACTGACTTCATTTGTGGGAGTACTGGTTATTGCTTGTCCTTGTGCATTAGGACTTGCAACCCCAACGGCTATTATTGTTGGAGTTGGTAAAGGAGCAAAAGAAGGAATATTAGTCAAAGACGCTACCGCTCTTGAAACACTTCATAAGGCAAATATCATTATAGTTGATAAAACAGGAACAATTACAAAAGGTAAACCCGAACTTTCAAAGATTGAAAATTTAAGTAAGCTAAAAGACGATGAAATTCTTTCAATTCTAGCTACGCTTGAGAGCAAATCCGAGCACCCTATCGCGCAT